>WRJP01000006.1 GCA_009778535.1 Propionibacteriaceae bacterium
CCAACGCTGCCTAAAACGCCACCTCGCCCGCCGCACCTACCGCGCCCTAACCGCCAGCCACACACAAACCTGAAACTTGACAAACATAGAAGCGTCGATACACCGGTCTGCGACCGGCACTCAATCAGCAGGAAAGAGGTCTGTGGCAACCAGCAGGACGCTAGGGACTGTACTTAAACAGCGGCAAGGAGATCGTTGACTTTGTCGGTGGCTTCCCAGGAGAATCCAGGGCGTCCGAAATGGCCATAATTCGTAGTGGCGCGATAGATGGGGCGTAGCAGGTCGAGTTGCGCAATGATTGCCGCCGGGCGTAGGTCGAATACTTCACTGATGGCAGCCGCGATTTTCTGGTCGGAGTACTGTCCGGTTCCAAATGTGTCGACATGCACACTGACGGGATGAGCCAAACCAATAGCATACGCCACTTGTACTTCAACTCGGCGTGCCAACTGGGCGCCAACAAGGTTCTTGGCTATCCAACGCATTGCATATGCTGCGGAACGATCCATCTTGGAGGGATCTTTCCCGCTGAAAGAGCCGCCACCGTGCCGCGCCATGCCGCCGTAGGTGTCGACGATGAGCTTTCGTCCCGTCAGACCCGAATCTCCAGCGGGGCCGCCAACCACGAAATTGCCGGAAGGATTCACCAAGATTTTTACTGCTGTTGAATCCACCTCTAAGTTAGCTAGTACGGGAGCGACTACAACCTCGGCCACAGTCTGCGCCAAAGCTGCTTGTGTCACGTCTGGGTCATGCTGAGTGGAGACGACCACGGTATCGACGGCGGTCGGTCGGTCTCCCAGGTAGCGAATAGTGGCCTGGGTCTTTCCGTCTGGACGCAGCCCCGGTATCAGTTCGAGGGTTCTGGCCTGTTCCAGCCGTTCGGCCAGTCGGTGTGCCAGGTGAATCGGGAGTGGCATCAAGGCATCAGTCTCGTCACAGGCGTAACCGAATACTAGCCCTTGATCTCCTGCCCCTTGGGTTTCAAACAGGTCGGTAGCGCCAGCGCGAGCTTCCAGCGAGTTAGTTACGCCAGCGGCAATATCTGGGGACTGCTGGCCGATGGCGACGTTTACTCCGCAGAGTTCACCGTCGAAACCTACTTTCGACGATGTATACCCGATGCTGGTGATTACCTCGCGCACGATTGCTGGAATCTCAACATAGGCATCGGTCGTCACTTCTCCAAAGACATGAACCTGTCCAGTAGTGACAGTAGCTTCCACGGCTACCCGCGCATTGCGATCCTGAGTCAGTATCGCATCCAAGATAGCGTCAGCAATCTGGTCACATACTTTGTCCGGATGGCCGCTGGTGACTGATTCGGAAGTGAACAACCTCTCATTTAACTCCATGAGACCAGCCTACCGTCACTCGCTGGTCGCTGCCGCCGCAGCACATGAGGAGGTACCTTTTGTGTTGTTGTGTGTTCGCAGGATACGTAACCCGAATGCTGCGGCGCTGCGACCGCGCGCAGCACAGGCTCTTTTCTTGCTTCACTACGGAATGTTATGGATCCCGCGATTGACACGCGGGATGACGAAAAAAGAAACCCACCAAGAGGAAACAGCGAGCCACAAGAGCACAAATACCCCAAAGTCATCAGGCACGCTGCGACTGACACAAAGATGACAAGAAAGGGTTATCCCCCAATTTGTCATGCTGCGTGTAGTGAGGCTGTTTCATGGTTTTGGGGTTTGAGTTGGGTTTTTGGGTGTGTTTGGTTCTTTGGTTGGTGGTGTGGTTTATAGGCTTTGGTTATGGGTTATCGTTTCCGTGGGCAGGGTTTGGATGAGCAGTTTTTGTTGCCGCCATCGATGCTTGATTGGTTACCTGAGGATCATTTGGTGTTTTTCATTATTGAGGTGGTCAGTCAGGTTGATGTGAGTCAGGCTTTGAGACGGTTCAGGGTTGATGGTCGTGGTGGGGCGCCGTATGATCCTAGGATTTTGTTGGCGGTGATGTGTTACTGCTATGCCACTGGTACGGTGTCTTCGCGTCAAATTGAGCGTCGTTGTGTTGAGGATGTTGCTTGTCGTGTTGCAGCTGGTAACACTCGTCCTGATCATGTCACGATTTGTCGGTTTAGGACTCAAGACACTTTGTTGTTTACTTCGCTTTTTTCCACGGTGCTTGATTTGTGTGTGTCTGCTGGGCTTGTTGATCCGGGGTTGATTGCAGTGGATGGAACAAAGTTAAAAGCGAATGCTTCTAGGGATCGGTCATTGACTGTTAGGCAGTTAGCGCAGTGTCTGGTTGACATGGCTGATGATGT
Source organism: Propionibacteriaceae bacterium (assembly GCA_009778535.1). Lineage (GTDB taxonomy): Bacteria > Actinomycetota > Actinomycetes > Propionibacteriales > Propionibacteriaceae > Propionicimonas. Next base: position 2,276 of record WRJP01000006.1, read on the forward strand.
TGATATGAGTGAACAGGCTAGTCAGGTGCTAGTTGATGACAGTGTTGTGGTTAATCGGTTAGCTAAGCCTGGGCGTGATCGGATTGAGCGGATCGCTCGGGCTCTTTCAGAACTCAAAGCTGAACAAAACCATTTTGATCCTAAAGTGAATAGTAGCCGTCAGCCCAGGCAGCGGGCTAATACGACTGATCCTGATAGCCGGATTATGAAAACTAAGGACGGTTTTATTCAAGGTTATAACGCTCAAGCGGCTGTTTGTGTGAACCAGGTGGTGGTTGCTGCTGATGTTTTCACTGACCGTACTGACTACAATTTGTTGGAACCGATGGTGGAACAAACGTTGAATAATTTGGGTCATCCAGGTGGCTGTGATGGTGTCGGGTCGTGTTTTGTGGCTGATGCTCCGATATTTGACTAAATCTAATGCTCGGCTTGGGAATGTGTTGATCGCTGTCGGGCAAGGATATCGGGTTGGGGAACGCGCTGCCTGTATCAATATGGGCAGGGCGCTACGTGCGCAGGTTTGTGAAAAAGTTGCTGCGGGCGAGTTGAGTCTTACTGCTGGCGGGGAACAACTTGGTGTCAAGTACACCACCATGCGTAACATTATGACAGCATGGCGTCGACACAGGCAGGTGCTGCCAGATGATCCGATCGGCGAAATGGCTATGAAAGTAGCTTCGCCTTGGGGAAGAACCATTTATAAGAAACGTTCAACTATGATCGAGCCAGTTTTCGGCCAAATCAAACACTCCAGGCGTTTGCCTGGATTTTCAGTAAAAGGACTAAAATCAGTCAAATCTGAGTGGCAATTAGTATGCGCGGTCCATAACCTGTTGAAACTAGCTAAATACCCCACCTAACAACTGAAAACCCCATCCAAACCAAGACAACAACCCGGCAAAAAACCCAAAAAACACCAACACCAAAAAAACCAGTGCTGCCAAACACCACAACCCAAAACTAACCATGAAACAGCCTCGTAGTGAAACGGAATCGCAGTATCCATAACTCGAATGCTGCGACTTGCGCGCGGACAGGGAAAGGCGTGCCGCCAACCAGCGGGGTGTGGGCTAGGGGGCTGATCGCAGGGTGAGGCCGCGGGGGGTCATTTTGAAGTCGGCTTGGGTTAGTGCAGCAGCTAGCGGGTGGTTGCCTTCCAGAATGGGTATGCCGTCTACTTTCTCGATGGTGAGATCAGTCATGGCGACGCGGCGTATCGAATCACGCAGTGAGGCGGCGGCGGCAGCAAGCACAGTGGCATCTGAAGACCACGTCAAGGCAGTGCGCCCGCCGCGTTCAATGTAGAGCACCAACTCGCCAGCTACGAGCACCACCAGCGCTCCAGGTTTTCGGCCGGGGTTCCCCACATGTCGACTCGGCCAGTCCAAGGCTGCCCCATATGGGTTTGCTGGATCACAGGCGGTGATCGTCACAGCATGCAGCTCTGACTGCGGCTGGTTGGCAATCTCGCGCAGCCGGTCAACCACTATCGCCTGCGCAAACTGGGTCGCTCCCAGTCCGTCAATGAAATAACCGCGTCGCAGTTGACCAGCTTCTTCAGCCGCGCTGAGCACGCCATAAATGCCGGAAAACTTTCCGGGAATATCCTCTGCGATGACGGCTCCGCGGGTGAGCACTGGGTACCGATCTAGGAGCAGCTCGGCGGTGGTCACAGCGCGCGTGGTCGGATCAAGGTCTGGTTGCGGCATCGCCCACCAACGACCACCAGTTCTGCCTAAATCACCAGTTAATGGTCTGCGCAGACGCAGCCGCTGTCGGCCACCACGACTGCTTAGAGCGGTACGTTTTGCTTGGTGCGCGGTCGCACCCTGCTGCAAAAATGATCGGACACCAGAAAATGAATCATTGGAAACCAGCCCAGCCCACGCCAACTCCCACAGTGCAGCCTCCACACCTGAAACACTATGGTCGAGTTGGGTCGCAATATCGGCGCTAAAACGAGCACCGCTGCCCAACAGTCCTAAGATTTCGCGCTCTAACTCGCCCCCGATTTCACCATTACTGCTACGCAGGGTTTGTGTCACATTTTCACGCAGGTGGAAACTTATCCAGCAATCGCCATTTCCGATCATTCCATTGCCTTGCCAGCAGATTTCACCGTCGGCGAGCAACCCGTCGAGCATCGAGCGGTGATAGTCGCGCACCCGTGACGGCAGCACGAAGGTCTCCCAGGCGCTAGCGGGAATCGGAACTCCAGCTAATTGTTCGATGCTGCGTAAAACCCCGGCAGTCCCGGTACGTTCACCAAATTCATGCCAACTCGGTAGAAAGCGGGCGAAACCAAGCGGCGAGACTGGCTCAATCTGGTTACGCAGCGCAGCGATAGAGCGGCGGCGCAGCGTTTGCAGCACAGTCGGATCGACGTACACGCTGCTGCTGGTGTCGATGGCACCAAGTTGCGGGTATGTCCAACCGGGAGGGCGCATTTCACCCTCAATCAGTTTGCGAGCCCTAACTAGGTCTGTCAACAAGATGTGGAGCGAAGCCGTGTCGGTGCCCCTGGGTTTCGATACACCAACCTGCGGTTGGCACTCAATCAGCGGGGGTTCACCAACCTGCGGTTGGCAGCTGCAATCAGTGGGGAAATTAACTCGCTCCAGCCAGGTGGCGAGTTCAGTGAAAGTGAATGGGACGTGTGTGCGGGCATAGCGCAGCACCCAGCGCTCTAGGGACGTGTCGACGTCAGATCGCTCAACCCACATGTCGCCGTGACTAAATACCCGACCTTGACTTTCAAGGTCGGTCAGCCAAGCTGGAACAGCTTCTGGCCAGCGGCAACGGGCACCCAGTTCGTCAGTGGTCAAAGGGCCAAGCCAGCGCAGCAGGTCGGTCAACTCGTCGGCATCTTGGGCTTTGCGGGTATCGGTTAAATGCTGAAGTTCGAGGGCGGTTCGGGTTAGTTGGGTCTGATCCAGCAACTCCGACAGTGAGGGCAACTCGACTGTTCCCAGTAGTTGCGCCAAAAGTTGCGGGTCTAGTGACAGTGCCGCCGCTTTGCGTTCAGCCAGCGGTGCGTCGTATTCGTACATGAACGCCATGATGTAACCCATCAGCAGCGATGATGTGAAAGGCGAGGGCTGCGGAAGGTTCACACTGACCGCCTTGATTTCGCCGGTCTTAACTCCAGCGAGTACCCGTGTCAATGCGGGAACATCGAACACATCGTTGAGGCACTCCCGCACCGCTTCCATGATCATCGGGAAGCTGGGGTACTCATTGGCCACTTCGAGGAGTTGGACGGCCTGTAGCCGTTGCTGCCACAGTGCCCGACGCTGGTTCGGGCGGCGTTTGGGCAGCAGCAGCGCGCGGTTCGCGCTCTCGCGGAACATCATGGTGAACAGCGCTGATCCGCTTAGTTGCTCAGTGATGGCCGCCAACACATCGTCAGGTGGGGGGAAGATCGCTTCCAGGAGTGCGTCGTCGGAGAGTTCAAACCAATCGCTGGCTTCCCAGTCGGCAGCAGTATCTGGTATTCGGAATACTATGCCGTCGTCGCCATGCATGGCTTTAACATCAGTTTTGAACTGTTCGCGCAATCTGGCCGCAGCCAATAGCGCCCAAGGTGCGTGAACGCGATCACCAAATGGAGAAAGCACGATCAAACGCCAGTCACCAACTTCATCGCGATGGCGCTGTAGCACGATCTGGCGATCAGTTGGCAGAAAGCCGGATATTTGCTTTTCTTCGGCCAGATATGTGAGCAGGTTATCGGTCGCCCAAACATCTAGCCCAGCAGCGATCAAATCCTGCCGCGCTTGCTCAGTATCAGTCGATTCGAGTTTGCGGGTGAATTCTCCGATAGCTTGACCCAACTCGGCGGGACGGCCGATGCCGTAGCCATGCCAGAATGGAATCCGGGCAGGTTCGCCTGGGGCAGGTGAGACCAGCACTTGATCGTGAGTGATACGTTCGACGCGCCAAGTGGAAGTACCTAGCGCGAAGACGTCGCCGATTCTGGTTTCGTAAACCATTTCCTCGTCTAGTTCGCCAACCCGACGTCCAGGGCCGACTCCGTCAGCAAGAAAAACTCCGAACAGCCCACGATCAGGAATAGTGCCGCCATTGGTAACCGCCAAACGCTGCGCTCCACGACGACCAGTGAGCAGATCATTTTCTTGATCCCAATTCAACCGTGGGCGCATAGTACCGAAATCGTCGCTGGGGTAGTGACCAGCGAGCATCTCCAACACTGAGTTGAGCACCGGCCGAGTCAAGTCTTTGAAGTTGGCGCAGCGGCGAATCGTCTGCTCCAAGGCATCAACATGCCACGGATCCATGGCAACCATTGCGACGATCTGCTGAGCCAGCACATCCAAGGGGTTGGAAATGATTTTCAGTTCTTCTATGGCACCGGCCTTCATGCGCATAGTAACCACGGCAGTTTGTAAGAGGTCACCTTGGTACTTCGGGAAAAACATCCCATGTGAGACTGCTCCCACTTGATGCCCAGCTCTACCGATACGTTGCAGACCAGCAGCTACTGAGGGCGGTGATTCCACCTGAATCACTAGATCGATAGCGCCCATGTCGATTCCCAGCTCCAGGCTGGACGTCGAAACTACCGCCCGTAGTTGTCCAGATTTGAGACCTTCCTCGATTTCGCTGCGCTGCTCATAGCTGACCGAGCCGTGATGGGCGCGAACCCATTCGACGTCGGGTGCGATTCCAGTAAGCTGAGCAAGCTCATTGAGCCGCGACGTCATCCGTTCGGCAAGTCCGCGAAAGTTTACGAAGATCAGCGTGGAACGATGTTGGCAGATTAGTTCAAAGATACGTTCTTCTGTTGCTGGCCAGATTGAACCTTCACTGTAACGCTTGACCGGTTTTTCAGGCAGCGAGTCGGAATCGTTGACTGCGGTTTCTTGGGTTTGCGGGAGCGTGGGTTTTCCCATTTGCGGCATGGGAACCACGACGTCCAACTGCCATTTCTTTTCCGCTGGTGGTGCCACTATTTCTACCGGATGTACCCCCGACAGAAAGTCGGCTACTGTCTGCAACGGGCGAACGGTGGCAGACAGCCCGATGCGCTGCACTGGACGTTCGGCCAATTCATCCAAACGTTCCAGACTCAACGCTAGGTGCGCGCCGCGTTTGGTGTTAGCGACTGCATGAATCTCATCAATGATTACAGTCTCAACTGATCCAAGGTTTTCACGAGCCGCTGAAGTCAACAGTAAATAGAACGACTCGGGAGTGGTTATCAAGATATCGGGTGGCTCCCGAATAAAACGTCGGCGTTCTTCGGGTGGAGTATCGCCAGTGCGAACACCGATGCGGGTGGTCGCTATGGGTAGCCCCAACGCCCGGGTCTGTGCAGTGACTCCATGCAGCGGTATCCGCAAGTTGCGCTCCACATCGACTGCTAACGCCTTCAGCGGCGAAATGTAGATCACCCGTACTTTGTGTTCGGTCGAAAGTTCAGACACTGGCACTGCGGCAGCGGCACGAAATTGTGAATCGATTGCCCAAAGAAACGCTGCGAGGGTCTTTCCCGAACCAGTGGGAGCGCTGACCAATACATTTAGTCCGGCACTGATACGCTCCCAGGCTTGGACTTGGGCAGGAGTAGGCGCTGCGAAACTTTCCTGGAACCAAGCCTTGGTTCCAGGGGTGAATCTGTCCAGCGCTTCCATGCTTTCAAGCCTAGCGGCGTACACCGACAAAACTCTTGTGTTACAACCAGATTACGTGGTCTCAGCTAAGCTCTTAGTGAACGTAGTAGATAGAACAGGGCATGGAAGCATCGATAAAGCAGTTGACGAGTGTGTTTGTCATGCTTTGGGATCAGTCATTTCGCATTTGGATTGGCGTGATTCCCAGGCTGCTCATGGTCTATGTTCCAGCGTGGGTCATCAGCAGGTTACTCGAAATGGCAGCCGCAGCTTTAGGGACATTGGTAAAGAGCGTTGAGTACGACTTTGAGACTGGCGACACATTCGATTATGAAACGACGGTTGTCGCAACCTGGAATCAGTGGGCTGCGGTCGTACTAGTTGCACTGAGCTTCCTGGTAATGCTGACTGGGATCATCATCTGCTGGCGGCTAATCAGCGATTTTCTGCAGGAAATTAGTGGGATAGTTGACAAGCACAGCCGCAGTCTTCCAGCAACTCTAGCTATCACGTTACTGCCGTTCTTGAGCATCTACTCAGTTTTCGACTACGTCGATGCGGCAGCAAACCGAGTACTGATGTACGGGGCGATGCTCGACAGTGATTTTGGCTCTATGGTGTTCATACCGCTGCGACCTAGTGATACCACCGCGACATTGACGGTAGTGGGTGTGATCGTAACCGCATTTGGACTGCGAGCAGCCGCTGAAAGATTAGCTGAACGCATGCGCCATGGTGCAATGGTGTTCGGGATAATTGCAGCGATCTTGGAAGCGTTCTACCTGTTCACGCTGTTTGTAGTGGGACGACTATTGCTGCTGCGTTTCACCAGATGGCTAGCAGGACTTCAGGTCGCGTTATGGGTCGAAGATGGGATCGAACAGCTGAGTGCGCCGCTGCGCTGGCTGGGTTGGTCGCTGCCGGACATCGTTTCGGCTATTGGGAACTGGTTCTCGCAAGTGGGTTGGCCGTTTGCGATCACAGCGTTGGTGGAACCGTTGCTGTGGCTGGCGTTGGCTGGCCTGGTACTCGCCGGTACTCAAGCAAAATCCTTGAGTCAACTTCTGGGTTCGGATTCGGTAGCTAGCCGAACCAAACCAAAGTGGCTGACGAATGCTATTGAAACTGTTAAGCGGCAAGAAGTAATGGCAGGCGAAGTACAGCATGCGTTTTTCGACAGCTTCAGCTCCAAATATCTCCCATTTTTCCAGCTGCTTGTAAGGTCGCTGCGCACAGGTGTCAGCTTTTTGGGAGCGTTCATTATCGGCTATGCCTTGATTGATTTTGTTCGTGATTGGGCACTGTATGGTTTACGCATTCTAATCGGGCCGTTGCCGTTGTCGCAGCAGGATTTCTGGCATGAGTTTGCTACTCTGGGCACGGATTCGTTCTTCATTACACTGCGACTTTGCTACCTAAGTGCAGCATTCATGCTGGGTTTCGCGGCGCTCACGAGCGCCCGGGAATCCGCAGAACACACTTCACTTAACGAGAAAACTGCTGAGGTGGCAAAATGAAACGGCTAACCGCGATCGGAATCATGCTGCTAGGCCTTGCGGTGGCAGCGGTCGTTTCATGGTCAGCTCCGCGAGAAACCAACGTTCAATTTGTCGATGCTAGTATCGGCGAACCAGTGGAGTTGGACGCTGCGCTTTCGGTTGTCCTCACCGACGTGGCATTGACAAATCAGCTGAGCGGGACTTACGAGCGACAAACTAGTCAGGTTTGGCTAGTTGCCTTTGTCGATGTTTTTGTGACCGGTACATCAACTAGTTCACCCAAGCTGGCGGTTACTTCAAAGGTTGGATTGTCTTTACCGGGAAGTATTGATCTTAAGCTGCCACGCTATCACGATCCGGGATTCGTTGCCCACTGCGCGGTACCGGTGCTTATGGATCCGGGAGCCTTGACGGGCGCCCGTGTCGAAATCACTGCGACGACTGGGCTGTTGCAAGGTTTTCACCGGACGGCTCGCATTGATTTAGGATTCACCGCTGCGCAGGTTGATGAACTGCTGGCCAAAAGGACAACTCCTGTTGAGATTACCAGCCCCGTTGTGGAGGTGATCAAATGAGACGATGGTTTAAGACTCTCGTGGTTTGCCTGGTGAGCTTATTGGCTCTGGGTGCAGCCAGCGGGTTTTGGTGGGTTTGGAATACTGAGCGCATGGAGCCTGGTTCTAGCGGTCAGTGGCTGACTGCCTCAAATGGTTTTCAATTTAGACTCGACGGTATGCATACTGTTTCGGAAATCCCTGGATATGGTGACCAAAAAACACCTGCTATGGCGGGTGCTACCTTCGTATCCGTCGATATTTCAGCCAGAGCCCCACATGGGGATGTTTCAAGTTTATGCAACCTGCGCTTAATCGGGACGGGTAATAATGTGTGGTGGGAGTATACGAACTCCCCTTTTTCGGCATATCAACTTTGCAGTAATGCCAAGGATGCGGCTGAAACAGACGCAGCGGCAATTGCTTCAGGTACGATCCACTTTGAGGTACCCGATTCCTACTTGGAGCAAGTAATTGGGGTTGCGATCCAGCTAGGTAATAAAGGACTCGATCCTACTCCGATGTTGGTGCCCTGAGGTCTGTCATTCGCAGCAGACCTCATGCTTTCCGTACTCTGGTAAGTGGTTCAACAAGTATGTGTCTTTCGGGTCATGGATCCTGCGGCTCCGCTTCTCTCCGCGCAGGAGGACGAATTGGGGGCAGCATCGCTGTGACGAAAGAGGTTGGGGTCATCCGCATGGTGCTGCGGGCTGTCTGCTAATTAGATCGGCATCGCAAATCGGGATCCAGGACGCTTCCCATACTCTGGTCATCCCGCGTGTAAATCGCGGGATCCAGTGCAAGTAGTGGTTAAACGAGAACGTGTCTTTCGGGTCATGGATCCTGCAATTGGCGTGTGGGAAAAAGAAATGGGGTTGACTTACTCGGGTGGCGGTTCCAGCGGTATCAATAGCTCGAAGGGATGCATGGTGTTGTAATACCACTCCAGGGAATCGACACTGGAAAACAGATTTCCTCGCGACGACACTGGCAGTAAACCTAGTCTGAGCACATCACTATCACTGAAACCATCGTAAAAAGTTGCAACCAGTCGACATGGAATAGGTACAGCGGATGGGTTGAGGGCATCAGTGAGAGATAGCGGTTCATCCCAAGCACCAACATATAGCGATAAGTTCCTGGCATTTTGCTTGGTAACTGGATCCAGAACGATGATTGATGTTCTAAGGTAGTTGGGATGAGACTCACCGGTTTGGGTCGTATTACGGCACATTCCCAAGATGGTTGCGTCGAATTGCTTTTCGTCAAACCATTTTTCGGCAACCCAAGCCCGGTGTACTGACAGTTCCCACGGGCCTAAATCCACTGTTTCCCCCACCGTTGCCGTGCGGGTGACAAAACTAGCCTCGTTAAAACCACCTGCCGCTGCCAGCGTCGCTATGGCCAAGCCAACTACACCGATTCCGGCCAATAGCTTTGGCCAGAGTCGGCGCTTGGGAGTAGCAGCGTGCATGGGAAAAGCCTACCGTGCGCTCGCTTCACTCCTCGTCGATTGCAGCCGCTTTTTGCCCGGCTGCTTGCGGAACTGGAAGTGTTTGCTGCTGCGTTCGTCCAGTGGTGTAGCTTTTGATTAACTCAACCAGATCAATTCCCGAAAGATCTTTCAGCAGTGCCGGTACTTCGGCAGTGGTACGAGCGACTTTCTTGGAAAGATCAGATGCGCCATCAGTGGAAACGACGGTCAAGTTGTCGATGGCAGCCATCGGAGTAGCGATTTCCTTCGCCATTTCCGGGAGGGCGCGGAAGGCCATTTCCAACACTGCGGCGTCGTTGTAATTACGGTACGCGGCAGCTTTCTTGTCCAGCACTTCGGCCTCTGCCGAACCCTTGGCTTTCGCCGCTGCGGCTTGAGCTTCACCTTCGGCACGCATAGCATCAGCTAAAGCGAGACGACGCGATTTTTCAGCCTCGGCAGCCAAAATGGTAGCTTGCTGCTGGGCGGCCGCTTCGGTCTCGATCTGATAGCGGCGGGCATCTGCTGGTTTGCGTACCTCGGCTGCCAGTTGCTTCTCACGCAGGAGGGCATCTTGTTCGGCCACTTTCTGCTGTTCGGTGACCAACATGCGTTGCTGATTTGCTTGCTCCAGCGGTCCAGAGTTCGCCGCTTGCGCCGAAGCTTTATCAGTGACAGATTGAATTTCGGCTCGTTTCAGCGAAAGGTCGCGTTGCGCTTCAGCAATCGCTTGATCGGCTTGAGCTTTGGCCTGCTCGGCAGCTTTGCGGCTGTCGGCTTCAGCGATTTCAGCCCGCTGCCGAATGAATGCTTGCTCTGGACGTCCGAGATCGCGCAGGTAGGTGCCGTCTTCAGCGTCCTGAATTTCCTGAATCTGGAAGGTGTCGATGATCAGCCCCTGCCCGGAAAGCGACGATTCAGAAGTCTCCGCAACCTGCTTGGCAAATTCGGCGCGGTCAGAGACGATCTTGTCCACATCCATCGAGCCGATGATTGAACGCAGCGAGCCGGTCAAGACCTCTTTGGTGAAGTACTCTACTGAGGTCTGCTGCGCTACGAAACGCTGGGCAGCAGCTCGGATGGCCTCGTCGGTTCCCCCAACCTTCACAATCGCCACACCCTTAGCATTCAGCTTGATGCCTTTTTGGTTGTAGGCACCGTCAACGGAGACCTCGATACGGTGGCTTGACAGGTCGATAACTGACAACTGCTGAATCAAAGGGACGATGAAAGCGCCGCCGCCGCGCACCACCCGCTGTCCGGCAGCAGATGTGCCAGTTCCAGCCTCGATAGCTTTACGGTTTCCGCCTCCACCAGGGCCGGTGATCACGAAGGCTTCGTTGGGTTTGGCGACGCGATAGCGGGAGGCAATCATCCAAATGAGCAAAGCGATGACAATGACGATGCCAACCACTCCAGTGATCGGATTCTCAAAAATGAAATCAAACATGGCTTCCTTTCAGCGCAGATTCTCGACGCGCACGCAGGTTGGGGATTCGTAGTCGATCACCCGAACTGACGCACTGATAGCTATTGACTCGTCGGCGACTGCGTTCATTTGCACAGTTTCGCCGCCGACAACCAGGTTTATTTGACCAAAGGCTCCCGGTTCAATCGGTACGACGACCGAACCCATAGTTCCGATCATGGCGCGCAGGGGGGTGGTTTCGGCCATGCCTACTTTGCGCAGTTTGTAAAGCAGGACGCTGGTTCCGCCGGTCACCGCTAGTGCAGAGATGATGCCAGCAGTGATCCACAGCCACTGCGGCGCACTGAAGCCTTGCATCGTGCCGCCGACGAAACAGAAAACAGCGACACCGGCGCAAAGTCCGGTGAAAGAGAGCCATTCGCTGTCAGGTAACTCCAAAACGCCGTCAAAGAGCAGCGACGCAGCAGCTATTACTACAGCGATAACGCCGATAATAAATAGTGTCGCCATGTGAGCCTGCCTGCTAACTTAGTCGTTACTTCACTCTATCGCTTGACGCAAGGCTGGTCACTTCTTGGTGAACGCAACGACAAACTCGTTTTTTACGAACCAGCTGTGGCTGACAACGACAAGCGGAAAAGAACACAAACATGCCGGTCTTGGCAAGGTTCGGTAAAGTTGTCCGGGCAAAAGTAGTTGTTTGGAGAAATGGTGGCAAGCCAAGGCGAACGAGGCAGTTTGGGGAGGTCGGCGGCGACGCACAATTCTGTGCCGAGTCGGGCAATCGAAACTCCCAGGCGTCGTTCTGCACCACCAGCTAGCAAATCACAGCCAGAATCAGTTCCAGACGAGATTGATCTGGTCGCTCAAGCCAATGCCGACCGCCCGCTTCGGGTGGCAAGAACCATCAAGAGCCACGGGTCGTACAACCCGACTCGTGTCAGTGGTGAGCGGCGAGTATCGCTGCCTACTGTGGTTGTTTCAAGTCTGTTGGTGGTGCTGATTCTCGGACTCGTGGGGGTGCAAGCATTCGTCGGATTACCCGGACTGGCACCTTGGTTCACTCCTGCGCCTGCGGTGGCTCCAGCTACCGGTGCAGTCAATGCGGTAAGCGAGTACCTGGAGGCACTGAAGGCTGGCGATGCAGCGGCGGCGTTGGCTATGTCGCGGCCAAAGGTGCGTGACATGTCATGTCTCACGAACGAGTTTTTGCAGGCGACGATAGCAAAAAATCCGATCAGCCAAATCGGAAACGTCAAAACACTCGGTGAAGGATCAAACACGCAACAACTTGTCAGCGCCAGCTATCAAATCGGGGCTGAGAAGATCACGAATTGGTTCAATGTTGACCTCATTGATGGTGTGTGGCTGCTGAGCGAAGTAACTTCCTCTATCGATCTGAGTTCGGTCAGTCCAGAATTGACTGGACTGAAACTGAACGGGTTTGCTGTGAGCACTGACATCATCACCTTATTTCCTGGCATTTACGAGCTAACGATTGAGAACCAATGGATTGAAGTCGCCGAAGATCGACTGATTGTGGAAGCTCCGCGTGCGGGACAGAGCTTCTTTTCAGCAGCGCTGCTGTTGACGAAAACTGGGAGCAGTGAAGTGTCAAAAGCCATTACAACCAAACTCGACACCTGTCTAAAAACCCAAGAATTAGCACCTACGGGCTGTGGTTTTGGGATACGCATCACTTCAGATAAACCAATCAAGAAATCTACTATCAGATGGAAGATCACAGCAGGGGAAAATGAGGTAGCTAAGATCAAACCAGCATTGGCGTTGGGTTCGGTCATGCAGACCAGAAACTATGTGAACATCGAGTTCGCTTTTCGCGGCATCGACGAGAGCGAATGGCTGTGGGAAGGACAAAGTACGGTTCGGGTCGTCATGGCTGACCTGAGTCAAGAAGAAATAGCGGTAGTCTTTGCCTAACACCTAGTGCGGGATGCTGTAAAAAGTGGGAGGAAAACAATGACGACGCTTACGCCGGTAACTGATGCCACATTCGATGAGTTGGTGCTCAGCGCTGACAAGCCAGTCTTGGTCGATTTTTGGGCGGATTGGTGTTCTCCCTGCAAGCAGTTGGCTCCGATTTTGGAGGAGCTGGCCGCTGAGTATGGTGATCGCGTCGATTTTTTCGCCCTGGACACTAACGAAAACATGCAAATCCCGAGCCGTCAGGGCGTACTTGGTTTGCCGACAGTTCAAATCTTCAAGAACGGTGAATTGGTGTCGTCGCTACAGGGCGGAAAGCCAAAATCGGCGTTGATGAAGGCATTGGATGACGCTCTTGCCTGACCACAGGCGCAAAATACGAGTTGCGACGTCGCTGTTCTTTCTCCCATTGAGTAGGCGAGTTTCAGCTTGAGTGTGAAAGTACGGCAAGCTATTCGGGTGGCAGATTCGCAACCTAGCAGACGAGACACCCGTCTCGACAAATATGTTGAGCAGTATGCGGCTCGCGCTAGTGGTTTTCAAGTCTCCGCAGTGCGGGCGCTTTTTGCGGTTGCAAATCGTCCGGAAGTCGTTTCACTGGCTGGCGGGATGCCCAATATTGCAGACTTGCCGCAATTTGAAATAGGGGCGACGATTTCCAAGCTCATCGCCGAACGCGGTGCTCAGGCGATGCAGTACGGCTCGGGTCAAGGTGAGATCTTCATCCGCGAGAAGATCGTCGAAGTGATGGCCGCTGAAGCTATTTGCGCGAACGCCGACGATGTAGTTATCACCTGCGGTTCGCAGCAGGGTCTTGATTTGGTGAGTCGAATTTTTTGTGACCCAGGCGATGTCGTGCTCGCCGAGGCTCCCAGCTACGTTGGAGCGCTCAGCATTTTCGGAGCCAACCAGTGCGAGGTCGTTCATGTCGAAACAGACGAGTTGGGAATCGTTCCTGATGCGGTGAGGCAAGCAGTAACTACCTTGCGTGCAGCCGGACGGAAGGTGAAGTTCTGCTACACCATTCCAACCTTCCAAAACCCCACGGGGAGTTGCCAATCGGTGCAACGCCGTCAAGAGTTGATAGCGGTAGCCCAAGAAGTTGATTTGCTGGTGCTGGAGGACAACCCATACGGTTTACTCGGCTTTGACCGAGAACCATTGGTGGCACTACGGGCGATGGATAGCGAACGGGTCATCTATCTTGGTTCTTTCTCAAAGACGTTCGCTCCGGGTTTTCGAGTCGGCTGGGTATGCGCTCCCCACGCCGTACGGGAAAAGTTGGTGCTGCTGCAAGAAGCCGCGACTTTGTGCCCGCCGGTCTTTTCACAATTTGCAATCGCAGAGTATTTGGAGAACTTCGACTGGCGCGCCCAGATTCGTGCCTTTGCCGACATGTACCGCGAGCGTAGAGATGCGATGTTGCAGGCATTGGTAGAACACATGCCGCCGGGGACAACTTGGACACATCCGTCCGGTGGATTCTATGTGTGGCTCACGCTGCCGGATGGGTTGGACTCACAGGCCATGTTGCCGCGCGCTGTTTCAGCGCGGGTCGCCTATACCCCGGGCACTGCGTTTTATGCCGACGAACGCGGCTGCGAAAATATCAGGCTATCGTTCTGCTATCCGACACCGGCTCGGATCATAGAAGGGGTCAAGCGTCTAGGCGAAGCCATCAGATCCGAGCAGGAAACGCATGCAATATTCCGAACCGAACGCACGGCGCGTCCGGGACGGCACGGCGCGGTCATCAATCCGGCTCCGGACATTAACTAGCTCTTAACAGCAAATAGGAGGATTCATGGCGACCCAACATAATGGTCAAATCGTGGTATTGGCAGGCGGCTTATCCCATGAACGCGAAGTGTCGCTGCGAAGCGGGCGACGGGTTGCACATGCCTTGCGAGCTCAGGGACGTGAAGTGATCGAAGCCGATGTAAATGCCGATTTAGTTACCTTGCTGCGCTCGATTGAGAACCCGGTCGCCTTCCCGCTGTTGCATGGCGGAGTTGGTGAAGACGGCGGGTTGGGGCAGGTTTTGGAGTTGCTCGGTGTGAAATACGTCGGGTCGAGTCCAGATTCAGCTAGACGTTCCTTCGACAAGTCAATCAGCGCGCCGCTGGTGGCTCAGGCAGGGGTTACAGTTCCCAAGCGTGCCGTGTTGCCCCAAGACCTGTTTCGGGAACTTGGTGCCGAGCAGTTGATCGCCGCGCTCGGGGAGCAGATCGGCTATCCGATGATGATCAAACCGGTGCGCAGCGGGTCAGCCTTGGGTGCGAGCCGAGTCGATCAGCCCGAAGATGTGCCGTTTGCGATGGTCACAGCTTTTTCCTATGGCGATTTGGTGATTGTGGAGGAGTTCATCACTGGGCGCGAAGTTGCGGTGGCGGTCATCGAGCCTGACGGGAAAGCTATGGCCTTGCCCATCGTAGAAATCATTCCAACCTCGGGCAGCTATGACTACAACGCACGCTACACCGCAGGCATGACACGCTTCGTTGCACCCGCTGAACTGGCTGATCATATCGCAGCCCGTTGTGCTCAAATCGCTTTGACAGCTCACCAAGTGCTAGGGCTGCGGCACATTTCCCGGGCGGACATCATTATTGACACCGAAGGTGTTCCGGTTTTCATTGAAACCAACTCTGCCCCGGGCATGACCGAGACCTCGCTGGTACCACTGGCGGTCGAAGCTGCCGACTTGGACTTCGGCGAACTCTGTGCCCAACTGGTCGACAGCGCTGCAAACCCTGCCGCTTGAGTTACTCTCGCCTTCTGTTTCCTTCTCTCCCGACTTGGCTCATGTTTTTCATTATTGGTTTCATTTATGATGTTGACAAGGGGTTTTTGCAGTTCTGGAAGTGAACTTTACACACTAATTGGAGTACCTGGATCCTGCAACTGGCGTGCAGGATGACAAATTGAGGATAGTCCTCTTTCTTGTCCGCGCCGCAGCATTCGGGTTATGGATCCCTACAACTAAAAGCCTGCGCTGCGCGCAGTCGCAGTGCAGACAAATAGGTGGTGTCCCCTTTTAGTCATCCCGCGTGCAAATCGCGGGATCCATTGAATTCAACAGTGAAGCATCCTCAACAACACCTACGCACTAACTTGAGCCAAGTCGGGTACCACTGGCGGTCGAAGCTGCCGACTTGGACTTCGGCGAACTCTGTGCTCAACTGGTCGACAGCGCTGCAAACCCTGCCGCTTGAGTTACTCTCGCCTTCTGTTTCCCGCTCTCGCTGGTTAAGCGTTGCCGAAGCCCCGAGGCTCCTACTCAACCGACTCCGTCCGAAAAGCCGGAGCGATTTCACCATTTGGTGCCAGCCAAGGTGCCAAAGCCGGGATGTTTCGCAATACCCAGTAGAGCAGAATGACACCCAGAACCGACCAGAGAATCCAAGCTGGTGCCAGCCGTTTTCGTTCGGCCTTCCCCAAAGAACGCAGCAGCCAAAAAACCCAAGCCCAGCAGAAGTAAGGAATGACTAGCAGCAGCGCGGGGTTCAGCGACCACGCCAAACCAAAATCAAAACGTGTCAGCGCGTGCAGTGCGCGTAGACTGCCGCAACCTGGGCAGTAGATTCCACCCAGCCCAAACGACGGGCAAGTCGGAAAATGCCCGGGTACGTTGGGATCAAATGTCGCAACGGCGGCAACCACACCAGCAGCGGTGACGAATACTGCTGCCGGCTTGAGATACGCAACTTGCTGCTTCACATCACAGCTGCCTGCGGCGCGTTAACGCTCATCGGTAGAACTGTGTCGTCCCCAAGATTCCTACTCCGAAGACAAGGATTAGATACAAAACAGCAACAACAGCGCCGCTAATAGCAGCAATCATGGCAAATCTCTTAGCCTTCTGCGAGGAATCTTGCGCGCCTGCGAAGTCTCCCACCGCCCACTTGGATTGAACCTGCGAGGAGAAAACTATCGAAGCAATCCCTAGAGGCATACAGCATAAAATGGTGGAGAGAATAGCCCAAACTAAATAGTTGTCCGGAGGCGGGCCTGCCTGGCCAGGGTAGCCGTATCCATAGCTAGGCGGGGCAGCGGCCGGAGTCTGATAGGTGTTGAAGTCAGGCTCCGGGTATCCAGTGGCATTCTGGACATACGGGGGGTGGTCGTATGGAGTTGGCAAATAACCTGGAGCTTGCGGCGGTTCGGAAATCGTGGGCTGGTATGGGGGAACTCCAGGTTGGGGATAGCCAACGCTAAGCGGTGCGTCATATTGAGGGGGGTTTGGAACCGAGTTCGGAGGTACGTTACTGCTAGGAGAATTGAACTGCCCCGAAATGTCAGGTGCTACTGGCGGCGCATAGTTTGGTGAGTAGAAATCGCCGGAATTGGCGACTGTGGGCACAGCGTCCGTCGAGACGGGCACAGTAGGATCTTGTTCCCCAAACGGCGGGTAATTCGGTGTTGTCATTTTTTCTTTCTCTCCAACAGTCAGTAGGGCATATGGGTGACGATCCCAACAATTAAAATAATATAGAACAGAATCCCTACCGCCCACATAATCCCAGCAACGATTGCCGACCACTTTGCGAAAGTTTTCGCTTTCTTCGAGGAATCAAGGGCACCAGCAGCATCTCCGAGCATCCATTTTGAATTTACCTGTGTAGAAAAGACGATAGCTGGAATTCCGAGCGGCAAGAAGCAAAAGATGGTGGTAAGAATAGCCCACACCAGGTAGTTCTCCGGCGGTGGTCCGTATTGGTAGCCAGGGGCAGCAGGATACATCGTTTGTTGCGGATAGTTAGGTTGGGGATACCCAGACTGTTGATAGTTCGGATATGCGCTCGGCGGGTAATCTGGCTGCAACTGCTGATAGCTTTGCTGCGGTTCGTACGACGGCTGCGTTGGAGCAGGCTGAGCGTAGCCGGTGGACTGGTAGTCATAACCGTATTGCTGATCAGGCTGCCACGGATTTCCAGGTGTTGTCATTGCGTGCCCCCTTTTGCGGTACTACGAGTCTAGTAGTCAGTTCAATCCAAGCTCAGCTAGCCCAAAACAGTATCGGTAGCTGATGCCTTCGGCTTCAATACGCTGCCTCGCACCAGTATCGCGATCTACGATCACTGCAACGGCCACAACCTGCGCCCCAGCTTCACGTACAGCGGTAACTGCGGTCATAGCGGATTCGCCAGTGGTTGAAGTGTCTTCGACGACTAGCACTTTCTTGGCAGCGATGTCAGGTCCTTCAATGCGACGCTGTAAACCGTGGGTTTTGGCTTCTTTGCGCACCACGAAAGCATCCAAACGATTCCCAGCTTTTGCCGCGTCATGCAACATGGCGGTGGCCACCGGATCGGCACCCAAAGTCAACCCGCCTACTGCGGAATACTCCAGATCAGCAGTCAGCTCCCGCATTGCCTTCCCAACCAACCCGGCACCGACTCCATCAAGAGTTACCCGACGCAAATCGACATAGTAATCGGCTTCGCGCCCAGAGGACAGCGTCACTTTCTGGTGTATCACCGCCAACTCTTTTATCAGCGCAATCAGTTCTTCGTTATTTGTCATGATGTAACGATAGCTCCGATGGCGATTATTCGCCGCCTGCTGCACAATGAGGACATGCACGATATCGTCGCCGTACCTGGAGGCCGGAATGCCTTCCTCGTCACTGCGGGGACGACCGAGCAATCCTGGGTCGATCTGAATGACCCGCTGCTGCTTGAGTTCGAGTATGTGCAGCGCGTCGCAGAGGTGCTCGAAGCCGTCATACTAAACAGACCGATCCAGCAGCGGATTCGTATCGTACATGTGGGCGGGGGCGGACTAACCCTGCCACGTTACGTGGCAGCACGACGGCCACACAGCGCGCAGTTAGTGCTTGAGCCAGATATTGACCTCATTGAACAAGTACGAAAACGCTTGCCGTTGCCAGCAAATAGTGGCATAAAGGTCAGAGCGGTTGACGGGCTGGCTGGCATTGCGCAAATGCCTGACGACTACGCCGACTGCGTCATCGTTGATGCTTTTGAACACGGATGTGTTCCACCTGACTTTGCTACCGCATCCTTCTTCACCGATGTACGACGCATACTGCATCCCGACGGCATCATGATTATGAATCTCACTGATAAATCCCCGTTTGGTTGGACACGGCGAACTTTCGCCGGTATCGCAAAGACGTGGCCAAACCTTGCGGCCAGCGCGGAAACTCCAGTCTGGAAGGGTCGGCGTTTTGGCAATTTCGTGATAGTCGCCGCTGCGGACAAGCTGCCATTGGACGAACTTGAACGTGCCATATCCAAGGCGGCTTTCCCGCATCGCTTGAGTTGGGGCGAAGCCTTGAAACGCTGGATTGGTGCAGCCGAACCGTTCAGCGCCCAAGATGCCGTTTCCTCACCCAAGTTTGTACCCTGGCAGTGATGTCACCGCTGGTCAGCACCAGGCGAACTATGCGCTAATCTGACCGTAGTAGAAACCAGGAAGGCAAACGAATGCGTATTACAGATTCCCAGGTTCACCTGTGGGCTCCGCAAACCCCTGAGCGCGTCTGGAGTGCTCCGAGCGTGGCTCCGCGTCCAAGCCACCTCGTTAGCGAACTGATAGCACAGATGGACGCAACTGGAGTAGATCGCGCTGTGCTGGTGCCCCCATCGTTTGAGGGCTACCGCAATGACTACTGCCTTAGTGCCGTCCAGGACTACCCGGGCAGGTTCGCCGTCATGGGCCGGCTCCGGTTAGACGCTCCCGGTACAAAGGCGCTGCAAACGTGGAAAGAACAACCCGGAATGCTGGGGCTTCGTATCACAGCTTTCCGGAAAGCGGACGCCGAAGCATTAGCCGATCTCGCATGGCTGTGGCAGGGCATGGCGGCTGCCGACTTACCTGCGATGCTTTTTGCACCCGGGCAGTACCAGGCTATTGCGGCTTTGGCGAAGGCCAACCCGCAAGTGAAGTTCACGTTAGATCATCTGTGCTTGCCGACAACCGCCCAAGACGATGAGCTAGACCCGTTGATCGATCAAGTTTGTCAGCTAGCCGGATATGAAAATATCGCTGTCAAGGCTAGCTGTCTCGCCAACAACGTCACGGACTCCTTCCCCTTCCCGAGCCTGCATGATCGTATCCACAAAGTCATGGATGCTTACGGCCTGGAAAGAGTTTTCTGGGGGTCAGACCTTTCCCGCTCTCGTATCAGTTATCGGGAATCGTTGGCGCTCTTTACCGAACAACTGCCGTTTCTGGGAGATTCAGAACTTGAATGGGTACTTGACCGAGGCATCTCAACTTGGCTTGGTTGGTCTTAATCGGCCGGCGAGTCAGTTACGACAGTCAAACCGGAAAGGTCTTGGTTGCTGTCAAAACTGATGGTGTCACCGTCGTTTATAGTTCCGGCAAGCAGTTGACTGGCCATACCGTCCTCGATAGCGCTCTGGACTAGACGCTTCAGTGGACGAGCCCCATAGACCGGATCGAAACCGGTCATCGCCAACCAATCCCGGCCGCTAGCGCTGACTTCCACTTTAATCCTGCGATCTGCAAGGCGTTGATTGAGTCGCTCCAACTGGATATCCACAATCTTGCTCAGGTCATCGGTGGTGAGCGTATCGAACATGACTATCTCGTCCAAGCGATTCAGAAATTCTGGTTTGAAGGACTGGCGGACGACCCCCATCACAGCGTCTTGGGTGGTCTTAGCATCGAGATGCTGATCAGCAAGAAATTGCGAACCCAGATTTGAAGTCATAATCAAGATCACATTCCGGAAATCAACGGTGCGCCCCTGCCCGTCGGTGAGGCGACCGTCGTCGAGCACCTGCAACAGAATGTTGAAAACCTCCGGATGAGCCTTTTCAACCTCGTCAAGCAGAATCACGCTATATGGGCGTCGTCTGACAGTTTCGGTCAACTGGCCGCCTTCCTCATACCCGACGTAGCCAGGAGGCGCTCCAACCAGGCGTGAGACCGAGTGCTTCTCGCCGTATTCGCTCATGTCAATACGAACCATCGCGCGCTCATCATCGAAGAGGAAATCAGCCAAAGCCTTAGCCAGCTCAGTCTTTCCTACCCCAGTAGGACCAAGGAACAAAAACGACCCGGTAGGCCGATTCGGGTCGGAGATTCCGGCACGCGAACGGCGTACGGCAGCAGCAACCGTTCCCACAGCTTTGTGCTGTCCAATAAGCCGCTTGCCCAGGTAGTCCTCCATATGAAGCAGCTTCTCGGATTCACCTTCGAGCAATTTGCCAACTGGAATTCCAGTCCAAGCGCCAACTACCCCAGCAATATCTACCGCAGACACTTCTTCCGATACCATTTTCGGCTCGTTCTCCTGCGCTGCTGCCGCGTTCAATTCGGCCTCCAAATCGGGTAGCTGGCCATAAAGAATCTTCGACGCTTTGGTCAGATCGCCTTCCCGCTGATAACGCTCGGCCTCGATCCGAAGCTTATCTATTTGCTGCGTCAACGCTCCAACCCGGTTCAGAGCAGTCTTTTCAGCTTCCCAGCGCGCCTCCAAGCCCCGTAACCGCTCCTGCTGATCGGCCAAGTCTGCTTGTAACCGAGTTAAACGCTCCTTAGAAGCGGTGTCACCCTCATTTTCCAGCGCGAATGCCTGCATAGTCATCTTGTCGATATTACGACGCAGTTGATCGATTTCAGTTGGGGACGAGTCGATCTCCATGCGCAGCCGCGAAGCTGCTTCGTCGATCAGGTCAATCGCCTTGTCGGGCAATTTTCGCGACGTGATGTAGCGGTTCGAGAGGGTAGCGGCAGCCACTAACGCAGCGTCTGTTATTCGCACTTTGTGATGTGCCTCATAACGAGCTCGCAGTCCGCGCAAAATAGCGATGCTGTCCTCGACACTGGGCTCTCCTACAAATACTTGCTGGAAGCGGCGCTCTAGGGCGGGATCTTTCTCGATGCGCTCCCGATATTCGTCTAGCGTGGTGGCGCCGATCATGCGTAGCTCGCCGCGCGCCAACATCGGTTTGAGCATATTGCCGGCGTCCATGCTGGAGTCTCCAGTCGCCCCCGCTCCCACGACAGTGTGCAGTTCGTCGATGAAAGTGATGATTTGGCCTTCGGCTTCTTTGATCTCGTTGAGTACTGCCTTGAGGCGTTCTTCAAACTCGCCGCGGAATTTGGCACCGGCAACCATTGAAGCTAGGTCGAGTGAAACTACCCGTCGTCCTTTCAGCGAATCTGGGACATCACCGGCAACGACTCGTTGCGCTAAGCCTTCGACGACGGCGGTCTTTCCCACTCC
>WRJP01000007.1 GCA_009778535.1 Propionibacteriaceae bacterium
CTACTTCACACTCCGGAAATCATCTCCCAGACCATCGACAAGACAGGTTGGGACAAGATGGGCGAACTAGTCATCGACTAGCACCGGGCGTCCGCTGGTTGAGTACACTCTCCTCTTTTTGTCATCCTTTAATGGGTTGTGGTCGGTCTGGGATTGACTGACAGACTGGTGTTGGCCTGGATTGGTGGGAGTGTGACTTATTGTCATCCCGACCGCGCATTCCGTAGTGGAGCAAGAGCGCGTCTCTCGGGTTGTGGATACTGCGACATCGGGTTCCCCTAGCGCAGCATGACTTATTAGGGAGATTTTGCGCACAGCCTGATGTTTCTCCGTAGGTTCTAGTGGCCTCTCTCCTGTCATTCCGCACGCCAGTAGAGAATCCATCGCAAGTAGCGGTGAGGCAATAAAGAAGCATTGCCAGCCATGGGGTATTTGTGCTCTCCCCGCCCGCTGCCGCAGCGTCAAATAGTAACTATTTGGATACATTATGTCTCGAAGGGCACTCAAAACTGTCTTATATCTTGAGCAATCCTCTACTATTTACTGGTTCCAGATGTTCACACACATGTGTTTTTTAAATCTGGAACTTTGGAAGAAATACCTCAGAAAGGTAAACAATGAAGAGAATTACCCTGGGACTCGCAGCCGCAGCTATCGGCATGTCGATGTTCGTAGGTTGCGCAGGCGACCCTGCCCCATCGAGTTCAGCACCTACCAGTTCTGAATCAACTGGACCGGCTCCATCTAGCCCAGAATCAACCGGACCCGAAACCATCCGTATCGGCATCAACTATGAACTGTCTGGCGGCGTAGCTGCCTATGGACAAGCAAGCGTCATCGGTATTGAAATGGCTGTAGACGAAGTCAACGCCGCTGGTGGAATAAACGGCAAAACTGTCGAACTCGTCAAATATGACAACAAGTCCGAGGAGGCTGAAGCCACAACGCTCGCCACAAAAATGATGACTCAAGACAACATCTTGGCAGCCATCGGGCCAGCGACCTCCAGTAGATTCATGGCGACTATCCCAGTAGCAAACCAGAACAAGATTCCGGTGATCTCGGGATCAGCAACTGCCGACGCTGTCACGCAGGGCCCGAACGGGGTTCAGCCCTACGCTTTCCGTATCTGCTTCAACGATTCCTTCCAAGGAACCGCAATGGCGAACTATGCCAGCAGAACTTTGAATGCCAAGTCCGCTGTGATCTTCAAGGACAGCTCCAGCGACTACGCCAAAGGTCTGGCTGAGAACTTCAATAGCACCTTTGTCGCCAATGGCGGCACCATCGTTGGCGAAGAAGCATATGTGGCAAAAGACACTGACTTCAACGCGACACTAACCAGAATCCGCGGTATGGAATTCGACGTGATGTACCTTCCTGGATATTACGAAGAAGTCGGCCTGATCATCAAGGCTGCCCGTGAACTTGGGATTACCGCTCCAATCTTGGGTGCTGATGGTTTCGATGCCCCTGAATTGTTGGATCTGGCTGGAGCAGCTGCGCTGAATGACATCTACTTCACAAACCACTACTCCTCACTTGACCAAGACCCGAAAGTACTTGCGTTTATTGCGGCGTACAAGGCCAAGCATGGTCAAGACCCGAATGCCTTCCATGCTCTTGGTTATGACACTGCCATGTTCGTCATGGATGCCATCGGTCGTGCGTCTTCTCTCACAGGGGAAGCGGTTCAAGCTGCGTTGGCGGCCACCAAGGATTTCCCTGCGGTCACTGGAACGCTCAGTGTTGACGAAAATCACAACCCGGTGAAAGCCATCGTTGTGGTTGGTCTGAAAGACGGAGTGGAATCCACGAGCGAAAAGATCAATCCATAACCTATTATTAACTAGGTTTTGATATAGACCCACACCCTTGCGAGTTAGCCTTCGCTAAACTCACAAGGGTGTGGGTTTCTAGTTCGCGGTAGGCGGTGAAGTGGAAGACGTTCTGCAGCAGCTAATCAACGGACTCTCGTTGGGCAGCATCTATGCGTTGATAGCGCTGGGCTACACGATGGTTTACGGCATTCTACAGTTGATCAACTTTGCCCACGGTGACATCTACATGATCGGTGCCTTCGTCGGATATTTCTGTATGTCGAGCTTGCAACTTGGGTTCTTTGAATCGTTACTGATTGCAATGGTGGCATGTAGCATTCTGGGTGCTCTAATCGAACGAATCGCCTACAAACCGCTGCGAAATTCCACCCGTATCGCCTTATTGATCACCGCAATCGGGGTCTCGCTGGTCTTGGAGTACACGATGGTGTACTTCGTGGGAGCTGGAGTGAGGTCATACCCACCGCTGCCAGAGTTCATGATTGGGTCTTTTAACTTCGGCGGTGTGATCATTAAGAATCTACAGATTCTGATAGTCGGGATTTCGGTCACCTTAATGATCGCGCTACAGCTGATCGTCAAGAAAACTAAGGTGGGCAAAGCAATGCGCGCCGTCTCCCAAGACGCTGAAACTGCCCGGTTAATGGGAATCAACGTAGACAACATCATCTCGGTCACCTTCATGCTCGGCTCGGCGCTGGCTGGAGCGGCAGGGGTTCTAGTAGGGGTTTACTACAACTCAATCAATCCGCTGATGGGACTCATGCCCGGTTTAAAGGCCTTCGTAGCAGCAGTCTTTGGCGGCATCGGGTTGATCCCCGGTGCTTTACTGGGCGCCTATGTAGTGGGCTCATTGGAAACGTTTGTTGCCGCCACCGGGAATTCAATGTTCAGAGATGCGGTGGTGTTTGCGGTGCTGATAGCGATATTGATCGTGAAACCAACCGGCCTGCTAGGTAAGAATGTGAAGGAGAAGGTCTAATGAAGCAGTTTCGCCTTCCATTTCTTGCCAAAGGCGGCATATTGGTATTGGGCTACGTCGTGGTACTGCTGCTGATTTGGAGTGGGGTCATTAACGACTACATTCAAGCCACAATGGTGACAATCTGCATCAACATTATCTTGGCATCAAGTCTGAATCTGATAACTGGTTTCACCGGCCAATTCTCGCTGGGACATGCCGGTTTCATGTCAATCGGTGCCTACACAACAGCTCTTGTTACCATGAACTTTCCTACAGTCTGGGGGTTCGTGGGCGGTTTGCTGCTGGGGGCAGTGATTGCCGCTATCATCGGTCTACTCATTGGCCTGCCCACGCTGCGATTGAGTGGCGACTACCTGGCTATCGCCACCTTGGGCATGGCAGAGATCATCAGGGTGTTGATGCTGAACTTTGAGTTCACCAACGGCGCTGCGGGGCTGATTGGAATCCCGCGGATGGTTGACTGGAACTGGTTGTTCGTCTTCACCGCAGGTAGCGTAATCCTCATCGCCAATCTGCTGCGGTCAGCACCGGGCAGAAATATGATAGCCGTGCGCGAAGACGAAATCGCCGCTACCTCTATCGGAGTTAATGCCCTACAAGCCAAGACCTTAGCATTCGTGGTGGGAGCGTTTTTCGGGGCGCTGGCTGGCGGCATGTACTCGACCTATTTCTACGTCATCAAACCTGACATTTTTGGTTTCCTGAAGTCGGTAGACATCTTGATCATCGTGGTGCTCGGCGGGCTGGGGAGCCTGTCAGGCTCGGTCATCGCAGCAATATTATTGGCGCTGATTTCTACCATCTTGCAAGATTTCTCTGATCTGCGAATGGTGATTTACGGCCTGATATTGGTAGTGATCATGGTGTTCCGGCCGCAAGGGCTGCTGGGAGATAGGGAAATCACTCTCAGTGCGCTAGGACGAATAATTCCGCGCCTGCCGCGCAAGCGTAATGAGGTGCAGCCATGACCACCATCCTCACGACCGCAGAGCTGACCTTGAACTTCGGCGGCCTAACCGCCGTTTCTGACCTGAACCTGAAGCTGGACGAAGGAGAACTGGTCGGGCTGATAGGCCCCAATGGTGCCGGTAAAACTACCGTTTTCAACCTGCTGACCGGTGTGTACGCCCCATCGGCGGGCAATATCGAGTTCACCCGAGACGGGAAACCGTTGAAACTGAACGGCATGAAATCACATGCCATCTGCCGCGCAGGAATCGGGCGTACCTTCCAAAATATCCGACTGTTCAAACGGCTTTCGGTGTTGGAAAACGTGATCATCGCATTGCAGCAGAATGTGCGGTATGGGCTACCTGCGGCATTTTTCCACACCCCGAAACACAAACGCATAGAGCAAGAGATACGCAACCAAAGCCTGGAATTCCTGCAAATCATGGGGTTAGACGAAAAAGCAGAAGAGTTTGCGGAAAACCTTTCATACGGTGAACAGCGCAGGCTCGAAATAGCCCGAGCTATGGCCACCCGACCTGTGCTGTTACTGCTGGACGAACCCGCTGCTGGAATGAACCCTGCCGAAACCACACAGCTCACCGAACTCATCAGATGGCTGCGCACCGAGTTCGCGTTGACCATTTTGCTGATTGAGCACGACATGTCGCTAGTTATGAACGTCTGTGAACGTATCTACGTGCTTGACCACGGCCAGGTGATTGCCGAAGGCGCACCCGCGCAAGTACAAAACGACCCCAAGGTCATCGAAGCCTACCTCGGGCAGGAGGCTAGCGATGTTTGAGATTCGGGAGCTGAATGTACACTTCGGCGGGATTCACGCACTGAAAGGCGTCTCGCTCGAAGTGAACGACGGTGAGATCGTCACCTTGATTGGCGCAAACGGAGCCGGAAAGTCCACCACACTACGCACCGCATCTGGGTTGAAGAAACCCACCTCAGGGCAGGTGCTAATCGATGGGAAAGACATCACTAATATCTCTGCCCAGCGCAGGGTGCAGTTGGGTATGAGCCAAGTTCCCGAAGGCCGCCGCGTGTTCTCGCAAATGACCGTCTTGGAAAACTTGGAATTGGGCGGGTATCTGCGTAAAGACAAGAGCGCCAGCACATCTGATCTGGACGAGATTTATCAACGCTTTCCGGTCTTAGCGCACCGCCGCAAACAACTGGCTGGCACCCTCTCTGGTGGCGAGCAGCAGATGTTGGCTATGGGACGAGCGATGATGGCCAAGCCGCGGATTTTACTGCTTGATGAGCCATCAATGGGTCTAGCACCATTACTTGTACAAGAAATCTTCGATATTATTCAAAAGATAAACCAGGCAGGAACCACCATCCTGCTAGTGGAACAGAACGCAAATAAGGCATTGCAGGTGGCTGACCGGGCGTACGTGATGGAGACCGGACGCATCGTACTAACCGGTTCTGCTGCCGAGTTGTCCAATACCGAAGATATCAAGCGGGTCTACCTAGGAGGTTAAGGCCATGTTGGTTAAGAATCGGATGACTGCAAATCCGTTCACAGTGGCACCTACCGATAGCGTGCCGCAGGCTTTGGCGGTCATGACGAAACATTCTGTGCGGCATTTGCCGGTGGTTTCTCAAGGAGCAGTAGTTGGTGTGCTTTCCCGGAACGACATCGCTGCCGCTTCACCTTCGCAAGCCACGTCGCTTAGTCATTCTGAGTTGACTTATCTGCTCGACAAGCTGAAGGTCTCCAAAGTGATGACGCGCGATCCGGTCACGATTTCCCCTGACGGGTTGCTCGAAGAAGCGGCCACCGCCATGCGTGACAACAAGATCGAGCTGCTGCCGGTGGTCGACGATGGCAAGTTGGTTGGAGTTATCACCGAAAGCACCATTTTGGATGCCTTCATTGAACTCCTCGGTTTTCGGGATCACGGCACCCGACTGACTGTGGAAGCTGCCGACGCCCCTGGCGTGCTTGCCCAATTGGGACAACTCGCCGCAAGGCACGCTATCAACATTTCGCATGTCGCGGTTTATCGCGGCCAGCAAAACAGCGACGTCGTAGTCGGGTTGAATACCACCAATACCGGGGCTCTTGAGGCCGACCTCGAAGCCGAGGGTTTCGTCGTCAAGGCGAAGCTCGTCAACCTCTGATCGCATCCGAGCAGGTGTAACGCCGCCAATCTGGCTGGTAGCCTCAATCAGAATGCTTGCGCATTAACTCCGCGCAATCAGCTAGCTCAAATCCAGAAGGCTAGCCACATGCGCGCCATCCACTCCGAACGCAGGATGGTCTTGCCGGTGAGTACGGGATATATCCAGGCGAAATTTGCCACGATCAGGCCGACCAGTACTCCAACGATGATGCCGCGTCTGCGTCGCCACCTCCCCGAAGTCGGCCCGAGAGCAAGCCCTAGCACCATCGCCAACAACGTGACCGTAAACGGCAATATCGTGATCGAGTAGAAGAAAAACACCGGTCTGTCGGCGTTGAAGAACCAAGGAATGTAGGTGCTCATTGCCGCCAGAATCGGCAGCCCAAAACGCCAATCCCGTCCGCCAATCCACCACACCAGCCCGACCACCAGAGCCAACGCTGCCAGCCACCACAGGAACGGAGTGCCCATACCATTGAGCACTTGGACACATGTTTCACCCTCCGGAGCGACACAACCATTCACACCAGGCGCAACATCAGACACCCAATCAATTCCGGTTGGCCGTACCATGAGCAACCAGCCTGAAGGATGCGCATTATAAGGATGGCTCTGCTCCCGCATGTAATCGCCGGTATGGAAGTTGAAAACCTCGATGTGATAGTGCAGCAGTGCTGCCCAATCCACACCCAACGCCTTAACGGTCGGGTCGTCTGGATGCTGCGCGCCCCAATCCCTGTAGTATCCACCAGCAGTGCTTAGCCACCCCGACCAACTGGCCAAATATACGCCCGCCGCAACGACCACCAGATAGCAAAACGCGGGCAGTCCGTCGGTCAACAGCGCATATCCGCTGCGCCAACCAGCACCGGCCAGCTTTCTGGCCTTAACATCCCAAACAACGCTCAATATCCCCATCACAGCCAGCACGTAGAGCGAATTCCATTTCGTGCCGATAGCAAGACCGAAAAGCAACCCCGCCGCCAGCCGCCAAGGTCGCCAGATCAGAATTGCCCCGTATGCTTCCCCAAAGTCCGGCAAGTTGAGTTGCTCCAGTTTGGCTGCGAGTTTCAGCCGATAATAGTCACGATCTGCCAGTACGCAACTAACACCGGCCACTAGAAATACGGACTGAAAAATGTCGAGCAGCGCCATTCGTGACATCAAAAAAGCCAGACCGTCAAACGTGAGCAACAGTCCGGCGATAGCACCGACCAGCGTCGAACGTGACAGCCGCCGCGCAAAACGAATCACCAAGAAAACAAGCAACGTCCCGAAAACCATCGGCATGAAACGCCAGCCGAATGCGTTCATCCCAAATAGCTGTTCGCCAAATCCGATTAGCCACTTCCCCACCGGAGGATGAACAATGTAAGAGGGGTCTGTCAGGAAAATGTCAGAGATTCCCGCCGCAATCGAATCGTTAGCGTCTTCTGGCCATTTCGTTTCATACCCAAACTTCCAAAGCGTAAAACCATCCTTGGCATAGTAAGTCTCATCGAAAACCAATTTGTTCGGAACGCCCAGATTCACAAACCGGATGACGAAAGCCAACGCCGTTATTGCCACAGTGACGACCCAACCAGCCAACTTGTCATGAAGTTGGCCATGGCGCAGCCGCTCGACGGTAGAAAGCTGAACTGTCTTTGCTTCACACGCAGGTAGCACGCCAGCGCAAAGTTGCTCTTCAAGTTCATCCGGGACAGTTGCAACTGCAACCGGCGCTATTTCTGCATCAGGCTCCAAAACCTCCGCAACCGGTTGCGCATCGAAGTCTGAACTGCTCACCAGGTAATCGTATTCGATGAAACCTAACCTTGCTGCCCCTGACAGGGGGCACTTGGCAGAAAAGGTCAAGCACCGGAAAGTAAGTCAACCAACAGCTGGGGTCGATATGCTCTAGGGGTGAGTGGACGCTTGGTGCTGGCTGGAACTCCTATCGGCAATTTGAGTGACGCAACACCTGCGTTGCGGCAGATGCTGACCCAAGCGGATGTGATCGCAGCCGAGGACACCAGACGCGCAAAGAAGCTGCTGGCCGGATTAGGTCTGGAAACTGGCGCCCACATCGTTTCGTACTATGACCAAAATGAGACGACGCGAACCCCAGAACTGCTCGGGTATCTGCGAGATGACAAGACGGTGCTGGTGGTCACCGATGCCGGAATGCCGACGGTGAGTGACCCGGGATACCGCATAGTAAGGGCAGCCATCGAATCAGACATTGCGGTGACAACCATACCTGGCCCTTCAGCAGTAGTGACTGCCCTAGCAGTTTCGGGACTACCCACAGATCGCTTTTGCTTTGAAGGTTTCCTGCCACGCAAAGCTGGAGAACGAAAAACTCGCCTGGACGAGTTGGCGACCGAAATGCGCACCATGATCTTCTTCGAAGCCCCGCACCGCCTCCTGGATTTTCTAAACGCAGCTATTGACGTTTTTGGCGCAACTCGCCAAGCCAGCGTTAGTCGTGAGATGACCAAGGTATTTGAGGAAACTAAACGCGGAACCCTTGCGGACTTGGCAGTTTGGGCGCAAACCGGCATTCGCGGTGAAATCACTATCTGTATTGCGGGAGCACCGACCACCCAAACAGCCACGTTAGCCGAAACTGTTAGCCAAGTTCTCGATTTAGCGGCCACCGGAGTTCCACTCGCAGCCGCCGCTACCCAACTTGCAGCGATGAGTGGGTATGCTCGCAACCAGTTGTATCAATCAGCGCTACAGGCTCGAAAGGAAACCCCGTGACTTCGCTACCTCCCGCTCCGCCACCACTGCCCGCGCCTACCGTAGATGCCCACACTCACCTGGGATACACCGTCGCAAAAACTCGGCAAGCCGCAGCAGACATCATTCAAGCTGCCCACGATGTCGGCATCACCAAGATCGTGGATGTCGGCTGCGATGTTGCGTCCGCAAAAGAGTCAATCGCGTTCGCCGAACGTTTTGAAAGCGTGATCTCCTGCATTTCAATCCACCCCAACGACGCCGCCCGACTCGGGCAGCGGCTACCCGAAGCTCTTGCCGAGATAGCGGCACTTATTCCGAGCAGCTCGAAGGTGCGCGGTATCGGAGAGACCGGCCTGGACTACTTCCGCACCACCGACCCCGAAGGCCAAGCGCGGCAACGTCATTCATTTGCACAACACATCGAATGGGCCAAAGTCCACCAACTTCCACTAGTTATCCATGACCGCGATGCTCACGCCGACATTTTGGCGGTTCTTGACAGCGAAACACCACCGGCGAAAGTGATGATGCACTGCTTTTCCGGCGATGCCGCCTTCGCGAAAGCCTGCCTGGATCGCGGCTGGTGGCTCTCGTTCCCTGGCACCATCACTTTCAACGCCAACACCGAGTTACGCGAAGCGCTGCGGCTGGTGCCTCAAGACCGAATTCTCGTCGAAACCGATGCTCCATACCTGACTCCGATGCCGCACCGCGGGAAAACAAACGGCTCGTATTTGCTGCCTCACACTGTGAGTTTCATGGCCGAATTCTTGGAACGTGACCTGGCCGAACTCTGCAATCAAGTCAGCGAAAACGCCTTCGCGCTTTTTGGGGAGTGGTGATGCTCGACCCGAGAACCATTCGCCAACTGGCAGCAGAGATCGGGCTACGCCCCTCAAAGACGAAGGGGCAGAACTTCGTGCATGATGCTAACACCGTACGGCGGATAGTGACCGCAGCAGGAGTTGGGGCTGACGATACCGTGTTGGAGGTAGGGCCAGGATTGGGTTCGTTGACGTTGGCGTTGCTGGAATCGGGAGCGAAGGTCGTCGCGGTTGAGATTGAGTCAGCCTTAGCTGCAAGACTCCCAAAGACGGTACGAGATCATCTGCCAAACAGCATAGGGAAACTACAGGTTATCAAAGCAGACGCCTTGGAGTTGACACCAACCCAGCTAGGGAACATGGCACCAAACTCATTGGTTGCAAACCTTCCCTACAATGTTTCCGTTCCGGTGATTCTGCATTTACTTTCGTCGTTTGAATCGATCACTGCTGGTTTGGTTATGGTTCAATCCGAAGTCGCCGACCGGCTGGTGGCACCTCCAGGTTCCAAGACCTACGGAGTCCCTTCCGCAAAACTGGCGTGGTATGCCACCGCTGAGCGGGTCGGCAGCGTTCCACGGAACGTTTTCTGGCCGGTACCCAACGTGGATTCCGGATTAGTGCGATTTACCAGGAATCCGACTGTCTCAGATGCAGACGAACGCAAACTCACTTTTACGGTGATAGATGCCGCGTTTGGACAGCGCCGTAAAATGCTACGTTCGGCACTGGCAGGACTATTTGGCACGACGCAAGCTGCAACTAAGGCTTTAGAAGCGGCTGAGATCGACCCGAAACTACGCGGCGAGATGCTGGGAATCGCCCAATTTCAAACTCTGGCACGGGGTTTGGCAAATACTCCAGATCAAGCGCGGTGATCAGAAGATGAAGGCAAGAACCCCAGCTGAGGTCGTAGTTCAAGTGCCAGGTAAAATAAATCTCTGCTTACGCTCTGGCGCTAGACGACCCGACGGTTATCATCAGTTAGCGACTATTTTCCAAGCGGTATCAGTATTTGACGAGGTGAAGGCAACCCCTGCCGCGGGTGGCGAAATTAGGCTGCACGTCAGCGGGAAAAAAGTCAAAGCCGTGCCTACTGGTAAAGAAAATTTGGCCTACCAAGCTGCTGCACTGCTGGCACGCTGGACGGGTCGAGCCGAAAAACTTGGAGTCGAATTGTCGATTCACAAGCGGATACCCGTCAGCGGCGGGATGGCTGGGGGTTCGGCGGATGCCGCCGCCGCTTTACTGGCATGTGCGAAGCTGTGGAACATTGAAATCTCCATCCCAGAGTTGACCGTACTGGGTGCCCAGTTGGGTGCCGACGTTCCTTTTTGTTTGCGTGGCGGCACTGCGTTGGGTGTTAATCGTGGCGATGTGCTGACACCAGTTATGAGTCGCGGAACCTACCACTGGCTCCTAGCTTTTAGCGACGAAGGACTATCCACTGCAACAGTATTTTCCACTTTCGACGCCATGTCGCCGACCAGCAGCGACCAAGTTGCAGTTGATGAAACGATTCTGAGCGCACTTGCTACCGGCGATGCCGCCGCACTCGGCAAGGCTCTGGTCAACGATCTACAGGCCGCTGCACTGAAATTGCGTCCCGACTTGGAAAAAGTACTCGCGGCTGGGCTTGATCTCGGAGCGCTCGGCGCGGTGATTTCAGGTTCGGGGCCTACGGTCGGGTTCCTTTGCAAAGACGAGAAGGCTGCCATTGAGCTTTCGGTGCGGCTGAGCAGCGTTGGGCTGGGAAGCAACCTGCGCCGAGTTCACGGCCCCGTTCCTGGCGCCAGAGTGATTGGTTGATTCCTCCCTAACAGTCCCGCCGATCTCTTTCCCGCTGGTTACCCAATTCCCGATAGCTGGTTGTCGTCAACCGCACGAGAAGGCAATAGCCGTGCCAGAACTAACAGACTGAGGAGAAGGACTGGGGGAAAAAACATAGCGGGCTGAATGCCAACCGCTGTGATGAACCCACCCATGATGGCAGGACCAGTAAGCATCGCCGCATATCCAAAAGTCACAGCGACAGCCAAACCCTTTCCCCCAGCTAAGTGTCCAGCGATTGCATACACTTGGGGAGCGACCACTCCCATACCCAGTCCAACCAACGCCCAGCCTGCCAGCAGCACCAAGAAGTCGCCAGAAGTGGCGACGATCACATAGCCACAGATTGCACAGGCCGCTCCTAGCCGCACCAGCAAACGCCGTCCGATAGCCAGCACCAACAAGTCGCCAACCAGCCGTATTACCGTCATGGTGCCGCCATATGCCGCGACAGCCAGCGCCGCTTGGCTGGGGTCAATCTGGGCGACCGTGGCAACATGGATGCCAGACCAATCCATCCCAGTGCCTTCACCGATACCAGCCGCAATCGCCATCAATCCCAAAAGATAAGCCGCCGCAGGAATACGCAACTTCTTCCCCGTCGCGTCGCGGCTTTGTCGAGGCTGAGTTTGCGGAATGATGCGGTACCCCAGCATCAGCACTCCTACCCCTAGCGCCGCAACACTAACCTGCACGACTTGCAGGCTCGCATATGGAGATAGACCCGAAATCGCAGCCACAATGAAAAGCGAACCAGCGCCGAAGGTATTCCCTAACGCCCAGACCCCGTGTAAGAAACTCAGCACCGGCGATGACTTTTGTTTTTCGACTTCGACACCCAACAAATTCATTGCAACGTCTAAACCGCCATTGCCGACCCCGAAGCAGAAAACTGCCGCTAGCAGCCACGCATATGAAGGGACAAACGCGAAAGCCAGCG
Source organism: Propionibacteriaceae bacterium (assembly GCA_009778535.1). Classification (GTDB taxonomy): domain Bacteria; phylum Actinomycetota; class Actinomycetes; order Propionibacteriales; family Propionibacteriaceae; genus Propionicimonas. Next base: position 12,246 of record WRJP01000007.1, read on the forward strand.
CCGCCCCCAATTGCGGAATGACCGATAGCAGCGCTACTTGGCGTACGCCGTAGCGGTCAGCAAGCCGCCCTCCCACTTGCATCGCGGTAATGGCTGCTATTCCCGCGGCGATAAAGAGCACCGAGACTCGCAACGGCTCCAACCCGAAATGTGCGTGGAAGGTAGCCAAAGCACCGGCGTAACTTCCGATTGCGATTCCGTTGTAGCCAAACAGCACAACCGCTGTCCACCAGCCCCTGTGTGCGTCGAATTCCACGTTATTGCATTTCCAAGGTGTGTAACTGCGGATTTGGTTTCATGCCGCGTAGCCCGTACCAGGTCAGATTCACCAGATGTGCCGCAACCATTGCGCGAGTGAAATCTTGGTTTTCGCGGTTATCTACCCACCACTGCCCTGCCAATGCCACCAACCCCACCAGCATCTGCGCATACAGCGGGGCGGTTTCAGGATCGTATCCACGTTGGGTGAATTCAGCGGCGAGTTGATCTTCCACTTTTGAAGCTATCGCAGACAGAATCGTCGCATACGCCACACCAGGCGAGACCGCCATAGAGTCGCGGGAAATAATCCGGAAAGCGTCGGGGTGATCCTCTATGAAATCCAGCAACGCCAAGGTGCCCTTTTCAATATGTTCCCTTGACCCAAGGGAGTTGGCCAACGACGTACTGATAGTGGTCTGCAACGCAGTGGCGCAGCGATCAACGACGACATCGTACAGTCCTTCCTTGCCATTGAAATGCTCGTACACGACCGGTTTACTCACTCCAGCCGAAGCCGCGATTTCTTCGACGGAAGTACCTTCCAAGCCTTTTTCGGCGAATAAAACTTGGGCGACCTCAATGAGTTGTTCGTGACGCTGCGAATGCGTCATCCGTACCCGAGGTTGCGGCATCCGCCCAGATAGCGAAGTTAAGTTGGACACCCTTCATTTTGACATACTCGGTCTAGTTGCCCGTACCTCATCTGTTGGGGAAGGAAAGAAGTACTGCGCATTTGGGCTAGACTATGAGGCGGTCATTCCCTGGTTGGTCTTTCGGCAGGGCCCGCCTGACTTTGAATCAGGATTAGCGAAGTAGGTTCGACTCCTACCCAGGGAGCGCTCGGGTTGAGAGGATGAGTACCATATGGCTGACGAGACAGTGTCCGCAGTAATCATCTTGGCTGCGGGTTTCGGAACGCGTATGAAATCTGCCCGCCCCAAAGTGCTGCATGAAGTTGCTGGCCGCTCAATGATCGCACACGCCATAAACGCCGCAAACGCTCTAGCTCCGCAGCGACTGGTTGTTGTGCTCGGACATGAACGCGAAATGGTCGCCCAACATTTGTCCGATATTGCCCCGCATGTGCAATTGGCCTTCCAGGAGCAGATGTTGGGAACTGGGGACGCAGTACGTGTCGGGCAGTCAGTTATCTCCGAAATCTCGGGAACCATCGTCGTCACTAGCGGCGACGTACCGCTGCTTGAAGGCGAAACGCTGCGGGAGCTGGTGCGCACGCACCAACTTTCCGACAACGCCATCACCGTAATGACAGCCGTTGTTCCCAACCCCGACGGGTATGGCAGGATAGTCCGCGAACAAGATCGAGTAACGGCGATTGTCGAGCAGTTGGATGCCAACGCTGACCAAAAACTTATAAACGAGATCAACGCCGGTATCTATGCTTTCGATGCGCAAGTTCTGCGTGAAGGGCTGGCGCAACTTGCCCCAATCAATACCCAAGGCGAACTTTACTTAACCGACGTGATCGCCTTTGCGAATGCGAATGGCCACAAAGTAGGCGCATATCAGCTACTGGATTACCAACAAGCCGAGGGCGTGAACGATCGGATTCAGTTGGCTGCCCGCAATGCCGAAATGAATTCGCGGATTCTGCGCCGTTGGATGCTGGCTGGAGTCACCATCGTCGATCCGGCTACCACCTGGATTGGAGCAGAAGTCGATCTTGCCCCCGACGTTACGCTCAAGCCTGGAACTTCACTCGAAGGGGCGACATCGGTTGCGGCCGGAGCAGTCGTGGGGCCTGACACCACGCTCATTGATGTTGAAGTCGGTGAAAATGCCGAAGTGGTACGCACTCACGCTTCACTTTCGGTGATTGATGCCGATGCAAAGGTTGGCCCGTTCTCATATCTGCGACCTGGAACGATTGTTGGCGAGGGAGCCAAAATCGGTGCGTTTGTGGAAGCCAAGAATGCCCAACTTGGCGCTGGGGCGAAAGTCCCACATTTGACGTACTGCGGCGATGCGGTGGTTGGCGCGGGAGCAAACATCGGCGCTGGCACGATTTTTGCTAACTACGACGGAACCTCAAAATCGGTTAGCCATGTTGGAGAGGGTTCGTTTGTGGGTAGCAATTCGGTGTTAGTAGCGCCGGTAACGATTGCTGCTGGCGCATATGTGGGAGCTGGTTCGGTAATCACTCGCAAAGTCGAGTCTGGCCAGTTGGGGGTAGCTCGCAGCCAGCAACGCAACATTGCCGGATGGGTGGATTCGCATCGGGCAGGTACCGTCACGCAAGAAGCGGCACACAAGTGTGGACAATCAGGCGATAATAGTTCCCGCAGCGATGACGAGACCTTAATAACCGAGTAAAGCAGCGACATTTAAGGAGAGGCGCCGGATGAGTGGAAGAACAAGACCGTTAGAACGACATCTGATGGTCTGCACCGGCAGGGCTCATCCTGAATTGGCACAAGAAATCGCCAAATTGCTTGAAGTCGATCTAATCCCAACCCGCTTGCTGTCATATGCCAACTCCGAGGTTTACGTCAGATTCGAGGAGTCGGTACGCGGTGCGGATGCCTTCGTGATTCAAAGCCATTGCGCCCCAGTAAACGAATGGCTGATGGAACAGTTGATTATGGTGGACGCACTGCGTCGAGCTTCAACGGCTCGAATCAACGTGGTTGTCCCGTGTTACCCCTACGCGCGTCAGGACAAGAAACACGCTGGACGCGAGCCTATCTCGGCTCGCTTAGTTGCTGATCTTTTCAAAGCTGCCGGTGCTGATCGTTTGATGTCAATCGATTTTCACGCCGACCAGGTGCAGGGCTTCTTCGACGGGCCAGTCGATCACTTATCTGCAATGCCGGTGCTGATAAAGCACGTAAAAACCAACTATGATCTGAGCCGATTGACTGTGGTGTCCCCAGATGCCGGCCGAGTAAAAACTGCGGACAAATGGTGTGACAAGCTAGGTACGCCGCTGGCTATCATCCATAAACGCCGCGACCCCAACAGAGCAAACGAAGTTGCAGTCGGCGAAGTCGTCGGCGATGTTAAGGACAGAATCTGCCTGATAGTGGACGACATGATCGACACTGGCGGCACTATCTGTAAGGCAGCCGACACTCTCAAAAAAAATGGTGCTAAGGCTGTTATCACGGCCGCCACCCACCCAGTACTTTCTGGAAAAGCACTCGACCAACTCAACGATTCGGTTTTGGAAGAAGTAATCGTCACTAACACGCTTCCCATTCCTGATGAGGATTTGATTAAAAAGCTGACGGTGCTTTCGGTTGCGCCGATCATAGCTGCGGCGATTCAGGCGGTATACGAGGACGGTTCGGTCACCACGCTCTTTAAGTAGCGCAGCGCCCCTAGCCGGAAAATTCGATGTTCGGGCGCTGATGGAGTAACATTTCACTCGCCGCGGCGAGGGGTACCCACCCGTGATCGACATGGTTGTATCCTCGCTTGGCGCTCGCATGAACATGAGGTTGAGGAGAAATAATGGCTGACATCAAGCAACTCGCTGCAAAATCGCGTACCGAATTTGGAAAAGGCGCAGCGCGCCGCACTCGCAGAGCTGGTTTTGTGCCTGCGGTACTTTACGGACATGGAACCGACCCGATTCATATCTCGCTCCCCAGCCACGATACATTTTTGGCTTTGCGGGTGGCGAACGCCTTGCTGGCCATCACGATTGACGGGAAAAACGAACAACTCGCACTGCCGAAGCAGGTAGCGCGTAACCCCGTCAAGGATTACATCGAGCATGTGGATTTAATCATTGTCAAGCGCGGCGAGAAAGTGCGGGTTGAGGTGCCGTTGCTGGTCGTAGATGATGATCGCAGCGATGCCATCACGATGCTGGATAGGCAGACCATTGCTTTGGAAGTCGAAGCCACCAAGATTCCGGCTGGCATCGAGGTTTCGGTGAAGGGTCTGGAGATCGGCGACACCATCATTGCTGAGCAGTTGACTCTGCCCGAAGGCGCGGTGCTGGCTGGTGAAGCTGATGAGTTGATCTTGAGCATCATGGCGACTCGCGCCGAAGTATCGGAAGCTGAAGCCGGTGAAGAAACTGCCGGTGACGAAGAAGCTCCGGACGAAGCCGAGTAACCGCACCCAGTTGCCCTTGCGGGCGACGAGTCAACGATACGAGCAGGAATGAAGACTTGGCTTGTGGTCGGACTGGGAAATCCTGGTTCTAAATATGCACAGCACCGACACAACATTGGTTTTGCGGTGGTGGAGGAGTTAGCCAAGCGCGCCAAGGTGGCTTTCAACCGCAAACGGCTGTCGCCTTTTGATGCAGCTCAAACTCCACTCGATGAAGCCGGAATCGGTGCATCGAGCAACGCTTTCGAGAAAGTGGCACTAATCAGGCCACACACCTACATGAACGAATCGGGACGAGCTGTCGCAAAGGCTGTGAAGCAATTTGGTGTTAAGCCCGAAATGATCGTGATCATTCACGACGAGTTGGACATTGACTTCGCCAAACTGCGTCTCAAGTTTGGCGGCGGAGACAATGGCCACAACGGTTTGAAGTCGATTCGAGCCAGCCTGGGGACTGGCGATTTTTACCGCGTACGTTTCGGCATCGGACGTCCCCCAGGGCGGCAGGAACCACAACAGTTTGTGCTTCGCCCCTTCAGCGCTCTCGAACGCAAGAGCCTTGATGTCGAAGTGATACGCGCCGCCGACGCTGTTGAAGCACTCCTGACTCAGGGCTTGGAGCGTGCCCAGAATTTGTTCAACTCGTAGTACGAAAAAAGACATCTCATTCATGCAGACGCAAGTTTGGCAAATGACTAGACTTGTGCGGTGCGCTTGTCAGGCTTGGTGGAACTCTTCGCAAAAGAACCAACCGTTGCTACCTGCCTGGAATCGCAGAATCCGACGCTGGACATCACGTTACCGCCTGCTGCGCGACCGCTGTTGATCGCAGCACTGGCTGCAAAACGGGAGAGTCCGCTATTGGTCGTCACCTCGACGTATCGGCAGGCAGAGGACATCGCTACCGCAGTTTCGTCTGTGATGTCTGACGCTGATGTGGCCTACTATCCGGCGTGGGAGACTCTCCCGCATGAGCGGCTGAGTCCCCGTTCTGACACGGTGGGCAGACGCTTGACGGTGTTACGCCGCTTGGCGAACAACGATGTGTTGCCTGCACCCAAAGTGGTGGTTGCGCCAGTACGCGCCCTGCTGCAACCCCAAGTCGTCGGATTGAGCCAGCTAATACCGGTAACACTGCGCGTTGGTGCCGAATATGAGTTAACCCAACTAGCAAACGATCTGGTTTTGGCTGCCTACTCCAGGGTCGATTTGGTGCAACGTCGTGGCGAGTTCAGCGTGCGCGGTGGCATCATCGACATCTTCCCGCCGACTACTCCACACCCAGTTCGAGTCGATTTCTTTGGCGACACAATCGAAGAGATCACCCCGTTTTCGGTGGCCGATCAGCGTTCTTTGCCCGAGACGCTGCCCGAAGTTATCGCAACTCCGTGCCGCGAGTTGTTAATCACCGATCATGTCAAGCAACGGGCGGCACAGTGGGCGCAGCACTATCGCAATATTTCGGGCAGTTTGGGAGAACTGTTTGAGCGAATCAGCCAAGGGCACGCCGTTGAAGGAATGGAAGCTCTCGCACCTGCTTTGGTGAGTGGTATGGAGTTATTTGTCGACGTGTTGCCCCAAGATTCGCTGGTATTGGTGAGCGACCCCGAAAGAGTACGCGCCCGTGCCCACGAATTAACGACCACCAGCGATGAGTTTCTGCATGCATCCTGGGAAGCAGCAGCCACCAGCGGAAAGCAGCCCATCGATTTTGCAGCAGCGGCATACCGGCAACTGGCTGACGTTCGCCAACATGCGCTAACCAAAGGTACGTCGTGGTGGTCGATGTCAGCGTTCGCTAGCGAGGACGAGAACCTAGAAGTTACAGCAGGAGAAACCGATAGTCTGCGCCTCGATGCCAAACCGGCACAGCTTTGGACTGGAGATACCGAAGGCGCACTTGCCGCCGTCGCAGCTTCTGCCAACTCGAAGCGCCGCTGCGTACTGGTCGCCGATTCTGTAGGTTTGGCCAAACGTTTTAGTGCACTCTTGGGCGAGCGTGAAATCCCGGTTCAAACCGCTGATACAACGAAAATGCCCAAGTCCGGTCTGGTCGAGGTAGTAGTTGCAGATTTAACGCATGGTTTCTCGCTTCCAAAGCTGAAACTCGATATTTTCACAGTAGGAGACCTTTCCGGACAAACGGACACTGAAAAATCGCAGCGGCGCATCCCTGCCCGCCGGAAGGCTCAAATCGATCCGCTGGAATTGGTCAATGGCGACCCGATTGTCCACGAACTGCACGGTGTGGGTCGCTATGTGGAACTGACTCAACGCAGTGTCGCCGGAGCTACCCGAGAGTATTTGGTGATCGAATACGCCGCTAGCAGGCGTGGGCACCCTGCTGACCGGCTCTATGTGCCGATGGATCAACTCCACCTAATCACCCGCTATGTGGGCGGCGAGATGCCAACTCTTGACAAGCTGGGCGGCGCTGATTGGAACCGGCGCAAGGCAAAAGCTCGCAGAGCTGTCCGCGAAATTGCCGCCGAGTTGATCAAACTATACGCAGCGCGTCAGGCGTCGGTTGGGCATGCCTTCGCACCCGACTCGCCCTGGCAAGCAGAATTAGAGGACGCCTTCGCCTATATAGAAACTCCAGATCAGTTGACGGCAGTCACCGATGTTAAGGCTGACATGGAGCGCATCACCCCAATGGATAGGTTGATCTGTGGCGATGTGGGGTATGGAAAAACTGAGATCGCCGTACGCGCAGCTTTCAAGGCCGTCATGGATGGGAAACAGGTGGCGGTGCTGGTACCGACCACGCTGCTCGTCCAGCAACATCTGGCGACTTTTGGTGAGCGTTACGCCGGATTCCCAATAACCATCGCGGCGTTGAGTCGTTTCCAAACTGAATCTGAAACCAAGAAGGTGCTGCAACAGTTGGCCGACGGTGTTGTCGACGTGGTGATAGGCACGCATCGGCTGATCGGTTCCGACGTCAAGTTCAAAGACTTGGGGCTGGTGGTCATTGATGAAGAACAGCGCTTTGGGGTCGAGCACAAAGAAGCCTTGAAAAAGTTGCGGCTGAATGTGGACGTGTTGGCGATGAGTGCCACTCCCATTCCCCGTACGCTGGAAATGGCTGTCACGGGCATTCGGGAAATGAGTGTCATCGCTACCCCACCGGAGGAACGTCATCCAGTTTTGACTTTTGCAGGACCATACGATGCGAAACAGATCAGGGCGGCAATTCGGCGCGAGCTAGCGCGGGAGGGGCAGGTTTTCTATATCCATAACCGGGTTGCGTCCATCAGCAAAGCCGCCGAGCAGCTTAGTGAGTTGGTGCCTGAAGCTAGAGTTGCGGTTGCACACGGCCAATTGGGAGAGCACACCCTCGAACAGGTGATGATCGATTTTTGGGAGCGTCGCTACGATGTGCTGGTTTGCACCACCATCATTGAGGCCGGGCTGGACATCAACACCGCAAACACACTGCTTATTGAACGCGCTGACCTGCTCGGTTTGAGCCAGTTACATCAGCTTCGAGGTCGGGTCGGACGCGGTCGGGAACGTGGCTACGCGTACTTCTTTTTCCCCGGCGAAAAACCACTCACTGAAACTGCACATGATCGGCTGGCGACTATGGCAGCCCAGACCGAATTGGGTGCGGGCATGTCTATTGCCATGAAGGATCTGGAAATCCGCGGTGCTGGTAACCTGCTGGGTGGGGAACAGTCCGGCCACATCGCCGAGGTGGGATTCGATCTGTATTTGCGGCTAGTGGGAGAAGCCGTGGCTGACTTTCAATCAGAAGCAGGCGAACCCGAGCCAGAAATCCGAATCGAATTGCCGATTGCGGCGCATTTGCCCCCCGATTACATCCAGACTGAGCGGCTGCGGCTTGAGATTTACAAACGTATCGCCCAGGTCAAAACCGATTCAGACATCGCGGCACTGCACGAAGAACTACAAGATCGATATGGGTCTCCTCCTGCCGTCGTGGAAACACTGCTTCAAGTTGCCTCATTGCGGTTGTTGGCCAAGTCTTGCGGATTGGGTGAAATAGCGTTGCAAGGCACGTCGATTCGTTTTGCACCTGTTGACTTGCCCGAATCCAGACAGGTCAGACTGAAGCGGCTCTACCCGAGCGCGTCTTTGCGTACTACCAGTGGATCCATGCTTATCCCCCGCCCTACGACCGCCCCTATCGCAGGAAAACCCATTAAAGACATGCCGCTGCTTTCTTGGGTTCGTAAAGTCTTGACCGACATCTTCTAGCCCCATTGCATTCACGCCTTGAATACTTGAATTCAGCAACTGCGCGTGTATAGTTTGTTTTATGAAGTCAATTGGAGCTATGCTCTACTTAGTTTGAACGAAAAGAGTACGTATGCGGATACAGCTATGCGCTAAACGCTCTTTATACTTCAATCTATAAATGCAAAGTTCGTACACCATCCCGTTAGGAAGGACATCAGTGAAAACGAGATTGACAAGAACCATAGGTTTGGTTTTGACAAGCCTGATTGTGCTCACTTTCTTACCAGCTACCGCCTCGGCTGCCGCTGTCACACTGACAATAACCGCAAATCCGACCACAGTCATTGCGGGGAATTCGGCTGCAATCAAGGTAGTTTCTAATACCAAGTTGGACAGCGTGAGTTTCAGAATAGACTCTGCAACCACTAACTATCAGTTGACCAGCAGCAACGGACTGACTTGGAAGGCCGATAGAGTCTTTGGTGGGAAAACAAAAGAACGGGTACTGACATTTACCGCAACCACGCCCAGTGGTGCGAAAACAACGAAAACTTTCAAGATCAATGTCAAAGAACCGGAGCTGAAAATCACCGCCAGTCCAGCCACAGTCGTGGCTGGAAATGCAATCACATTCCGAGTCGAATCAAAGCAAGCTCCGCTAACTGGAGCAACCATCAACCTTCCCGACAACAGCTCTAATCCTTACACAATGACAAAAGCTGACAGCGCTGGAAAGGCTTGGACATTAACGAAGGTGGTCGGCACGGTCGGGGAAAACCGAGTTGGCATGGTCAATACAACTACCAATGGCGCCTCTTCAACAACGGGGAAAGTTTATTTCAACGTTCAGGCACCGACACTCAAAATAACTGCCAGTCCTGTGGTTGTTGGAAGCCAAACGACTTTTAAAGTTGTGTCAAATGCACGACTCACAAATGCAACATTGCGGCTGCCAAACACCACCACCCAGCTACCAATGAAAGCAGTCGACAGTACTGACGGCGGAAAAACGGCCTTTACGTGGACCTTGTCAACAGTTGTGAACACCATCGGCGCAGGGCAGCAAGTTTCGGTCACGCCCTATAGCAACACTGTTGCTGGGAAACCGCAGACTGGAACTTTCACTGTGAATCCGAAGCCGACTCCGACTCCGACACCGACACCTACGCCTACGCCGACACCGACGACTAAGCCTACACCTACGCCGACACCGACGACTAAGCCGACACCAACACCGACACCGACGACTAAGCCGACACCAACACCGACACCGACGACTAAGCCGACACCAACACCAACACCGACACCGACACCGACGACTAAGCCGACACCAACACCGACACCGACGACTAAGCCGACACCAACACCAAAACCGACGCCGACACCAACTCTGTCGGTCACTGCGAACAAGACGACTGGGCTAACCACTGATATCTTCTACTTCACTGCAAAAACGAACTTTGCTGCTTCAAAGGTAACTTTTGAAGTCGATGGCGCCAAGGCAATCACCATGAGT
>WRJP01000008.1 GCA_009778535.1 Propionibacteriaceae bacterium
GCTGGAGGGCGCAACACCGAAAAAGATCTGTTTGGCAACCCAGGTGGCTATCATGTCGCCCTGAGTCGTCTAACCTTCGAAAGTGGCTGCCGCCGGTGTGGTTCTTCGATCCGAAAGATGGCGTACTTAGGTGGCCAAGTGTATTTCTGCGAGAACTGTCAACCACTTAGCTGACCACCAACCACCTGTGGGACGTGGGGGCTAGGATGTTTTTATGAGCAAAATAATTGCGACCCTGATGATGCTCATTAGCTGTTCACTGTCGTTGAGCGCGTGTGGCATGAGCTGGTTACCGTTTGCTGCGGAATCGGAAAAAATACCGATTTTTGAGTTCATTGCAGACTCCGAATATCGGCAATGGGCGGACGACTTCGAGAACAACTTCCCCGTGTCCCTCACCTACCAAAGGTTCACTGTCGCTGGAGAAGAAGAGCGCGAAGTGACCCAAAATCCGGACGAAATCCGGGCGGTGTTCAACTGGATATCACAGATGCTAGTCATCAATGAGGCCGGACCAGCACACACAGACGACGAAAGCGCTTACATTTTCACTATGAAAGATGAAACTTTCAAAGTGTTCAGCTTTCAGCAGGGGAAACTCCTAATGAATGACCGCACCAGCTTTGAAATCGAATCCCAAACAACCCAACCCTGGCCCCAGTAAAGGCGCATACCATGCTAGACATTTTTAAGAACCTTTTCAGCGCGACCTCAAGAGACATCGCAACACTATTCAAAAAACTGCGTAAAGAAAACCCAGAAACCGCGTCCTTAGTTGAAAGCTACGTCGCAGGCAACGACCCGACTGCGCTAATGCGTCTTGGCCCGACTGCCCCCCGCGACATCGACGACACCTACCGTTGGTATTGGGATAGAGAAGGCATAGAGAAGATCGTCGCCAATCCAGGACGCTTAACCTTTGAACAGTGGGTACGGCTGGGAGAAGTGTACGCACTGGCACCCAGCTTGGCTAAAGCTTCCCCGGCCGCAGCTCCACCCTGGTTTTATGCGCTGCAAAACTTCCGCCAGCAGTACAGCGAAACCCCGGCAGTTTGGGAGTTAGGATTCCTGCAAGGTGTGTTGCATGCCGGCGGTATCTCGCCTCAGGAAAATCCACGCATTATCACAACCGCTTTCTTGTGGAATCTACACACCGAATCAGGCCGGAATCCCATGTATGCATGGGAAAATGCGACGAACACCGAGCAAGCTCAACACTTCGTCGCCTACCTGCACGCAAATATCGCCGAGGTGCCCCCAGCACTGCAAAAGGCTCCGGCTGCCAAGCGCGTAGCAGCGGCCAAATGGCTCGAATTTTTCCCGGACTTGATTGAGCCATTGACGCCAATGCTAATCGAATGGGTCACCAGTTCCTCTAAAACGGTGCGCGAAGCGGCACTGACTCTGCTCCAAACCCTTCCCGAGTCGCAGCGCTGGAATGGGTTAGCCACCGCCATCGATCAAGGCGCACCCGCGAATCTGGCGACGGTTATTGACTATGCCGGACGCAGTGACGCCGCCGGTCGGGCAGTTTTAGAAGCAGCGCTATCTAAAGGTCGCGGCGGCAAAATCGACGACATGCTCACCACCGCCCTGCAACGATCACAGGTAGTTTCGCAGACCCCTGCGGTGGATATCACCATCCCACCGGCTCCACCGCTGGATGACACACCTCTAGGGGAGGATTTCATCACTGCCCTGGATGCCGAAGTTAAGAAAATGGTAGCTGAGTTGGAGAAGGCAGCCGCCGCGGAATCTGCCTATCAATGGCAGAAAGAAAACTTAGCAGCCGCCAAGAAAATCGATTCGTATGAAATTCGTTCCTGGCTGAACGGGGAAAGAAAAAGACCGGACGGCATCAAGCAGCTTTCATTAAATGCTTGGTCACGGTTGAACCTGCCGTTTGTCGCTGCAGTGCGCGCCTCATGCAGTGAAGGCCGCTACAAAAAAGAGCGAGAAATCCATCTCAACAAGTACTGGCTGGGCGAGATCTTCGGTCATGACTACGACCTGCGTAACCTGGCAACTGCGGCAACAATGGCAGGTGTGGAAGACCCAGTAGCAACTGTGAGCAACTTTGGATTTGGATGGGGTGAACAATTCAGCCAACATCGCCCCGAAGATGTGTGGCCCTTCTTTGCCGAAAACCCGCTGCGGTTAGACCAAGAGTTAGGCCTAGCCCCCAAACCAAAACGCGAAAACGACTGGTTCACAGGCTGGCTTCCGCAAGCGATACAAATACTGGAAATGTTCCCGGTGCTGCCCCCAAAGTACGTCCCAGCCCTGGCACAGTTCGCTACCAGTGAGGCAAAAACTAACCGTCTCGAAGCTCAGAAAATCCTGGAGAAACAGCCGAATGCTCTAGCCATCGCCGCCCAGGGACTCGACAGCGGCAAGGGCGAAATTCGGGCGACAACCGCCGCCTGGATTGGACGCATCGGTGATGCGGACGGCATTGAACTGCTTCAGAAAGCGTTGGCAAAAGAAAAACGCGAATTGCCGCAAGCCGCCATGCTTAACGCTCTCAAGCTACTGGGCGACGACATCTCTGCCCACCTCGAACCGGCGGTGTTGGACGCCGCCGCCACGAAAGGGCTGGCCGCCAAAATTCCCGCTAGCCTTAGCTGGTTCCCACTCGATGCGTTGCCGCCCTGTAAGTGGAAAGACGGCACGCCGGTTACCGCCGACACAATACGTTGGTGGGCAGTGCTGGCAGCCAAGTTGAAAGACCCCAACGGAGCTGGATTGATCCCAATTTACGTGTCGCTACTCGCCGAAGACTCAGCGCAACAGCTAGGGTCATTCGTTTTAGAGGCTTGGACAACCCAGGACACCAAAGGCCCCTCCGACGAAGAATGCCGGGCTTACGCCACCTCACAGGTAGATAGCCGCTACAAGGATTACCAGAGCTGGATGAAAAGATACAGCGAGGAGTATTACGCCGCGAAGGCAGCAATGACCAAAGATCAGGTCTTTGACGAGTTGCGCACCGAAAAGAGTCGCGAATACCTTGGCTCAGCCATCAACGAGAAGGGTTTACTGGCGCTGACCAGTGGTGCTCCCGGACACCTAGTACTCTCAACGGCGCAACGCTACATTCGTGATCACGGCCAGCGCCGCTCCCAGGTAGAAGCCCTGATAATCGCCGCTGCTGCCAATGACGACCCCTCCGCCATTTCTTTAGTACTGAGCGTCGCCCGAAAATATAAGCAGGAAACCGTACGTAACAAGGCGGCAGAGTTAGCCGAGTCAATTGCCGAACGCCGCGGCTGGACGATAGACGAGTTGGCCGACCGAACCATCCCAACCGCCGGTTTTGACGAGGCTGGAATTCTGAGCTTGGAGTATGGCTCGCGTTCATTCACGGGTCGGGTGTCACGTTCGGCAAAGACGAACGCGTTCACCATCGACGTGTTCAACATCCAAGGCAAGACCATCGCTTCGCTTCCCAAACCAGGCGTTAACGACGATGAAGCACTCGCCAACGATTCCCGCAAACAGTTGACCACTTCCAAGAAAGAACTGGGTCAAGTCGTAGCCTTACAATCTGCCCGACTGTTTGAAGCGATGTGCCTGGGACGAACTTGGGACGCACCGAGTTGGCAGGAGTATTTACACGCGCATCCGATCATGCGACATCTGATCAGCACCTTGATCTGGAAGGCGTGGGAAACAACAGTCGATGGCCCCTACCAGCTATTTAGACCCAGCGCTGAAGGGGAAATACTCAATGCCGAAGATGAGAGCATCACCTTAGCTCCGCAGCAGCTAGTCAGCTTGGCGCATTTGGCGACTGTCACCAGCGCCGAAGCCCAAATCTGGCGCACCAACTTGGCAGACTACGAGATTGAACCGCTGTTCTCCCAGTTTGAATCGGTGACCCCGCCAACTAGCACCAACACCCACAAGATCGAAGATCATCTGGGATGGTTGTCGGATTCGTTTGCAATCCGCACTCGCGCCACCAAACGCGGCTATTCCAGGGGATATGCTGAAGATGGCGGCTGGTTCCGTGACTACACTAAAAACCTTCCCAGTGCAGAAATCACAGTGATTATCGAATTCACCGGTTCGTTCCTACCGGAAGAACAGATTGCGGCAGCGGTGGAAAGACTCGGATTTACACACAAAGGTCGAGAAATGCCCCTATCAGAAGTGCCGCCGATTCTGCTTGCTGAATCATACGCAGATTACGCCTACATCGCCGAAGCTGGAACCTTCGATCCACAATGGGAGTCCAAGAGTGCCTACTAAATCAATCCGCGTTCCCGCCGAAGAACAGTTCGCCGACGAGTTGGAACGGCTACGTGCCGCCGATGAGCAGGCAGCCGCAGCGATACCGCCAGGTTGGCAGTTGTCACCGCGCGGCGTGCGAGCATTCGTCATCGGAGAGCCAAAACTTCAGGTGAGCCGCAAATTTTACGGCGACGACCCACTAGTTGATCGTGCCATCGTAACCTTGCTGGGTAAGCAAGGGCTGATGCTAGTCGGCGAGCCCGGTACCGCAAAATCGATGCTTTCTGAACTTTTAGCAGCAGCAATCAGCGGCAACTCGAATCTGGTGGTGCAGGGCACTGCGGGCACCACTGAAGACCACATCCGTTACTCCTGGAACTATGCGCTGCTGCTGGCCGAAGGGCCAAGCAGGCGCTCGTTGGTGCCTTCGCCGATTTTCCAGGCGATGGAATCCGGCAAGCTAGCCAGAGTTGAGGAGATCACCAGGGCTGCACCTGAAATCCAGGACACCATGGTTTCACTGATGAGCGAAAAGCAACTCATGGTTCCAGAGCTAGGTGCCGATGCCCGCGTCAGCGCCCGAGAAGGGTTCAACATCATCGCCACCGCGAATATCCGCGACCGCGGCGTAAACGAGATGTCGGCTGCATTGAAACGCCGCTTCAACTTTGAGCTGGTCAAACCCATTGCCGACCGCGAATTTGAGATCGAATTGATTTCACGTCAACTCGACGCCGAGTTAGGTGCCGAACGTCAAAACGTGACCGTCGAGCGTCCGGTGTTGGAATTGCTGGTGACAGCTTTCCGCGATCTACGCCTGGGGGAAACTGCCGAAGGCACCGCCATCAAACGCCCCGAAGCCGTGATGTCCACCGCCGAAGCCGTGAATGTGGCCTTTGCCGCCGCCCTTGAGGCACGCTATCTCGGTGACGGGACGCTCAGCGCCGCGCACGTGGCGCATCAAATCGTCGGTGCCGCACTGAAAGATAACGCCGAAGATGCCGCTCGGTTCCGCTATTACATCGATACGGTGGTACGCGAACGTGGCCGCCGTGATCGGGAGTGGAAAGACTTCCAGAACGCAGCAGCGGCAATCTGGCGATAACTCCTCATGTCTGCTGTCGCTGCCGTAGCGTTGCCGCAACGCTTCCTCAGTGCTAGGGCGCTGCGGGAACGACTCGCTGCCCGCGGCATCTGGTTTGCCCCTATCCGGCATCACAGCCCAGCCTGCGCGAAGGCAACCAAAGCCATGATAGCTGCCCTCGAACCTGCGGCTGTCCTGATTGAAGCGCCTGCCGAATATGACGAACTACTGCCAGCCTTAACTGCGCCAGCCACTACCCCACCGGTGGCAATTCTGGCGCTGCGCAAAACCGAAGCAGGCACCCTAAGTTCGTTTTTCCCGTTGGCAGATTTCTCCCCCGAGTGGGTGGCACTGCGTGAAGCCGCAGCCCGCGGAATCAAAACCGCTTTCATCGACCGCTCCTGGATCGGTTTGGGCGCGGCTGCCGAAACCAGTGAGCTGGCCGAGGAGCGTTACTACGCTCAAAGTCAGGCTTTGACTCAGCTAGCGCACCTTGAACACTGCCGTGACCATGACGAACTTTGGGAACACCTATTCGAGTTGCGGGAAACCGACTGGCAAACCCATTGTGACGACGCTTTTGCTTGGAGCGCATTGGCGCGACTCGACTACGAAACCGAGGTGTTGCTAACTGAAGGATCAATCCCGCGGGAAGCGGTGATGGTCGACCACATCGCAAAATGGCAGGCAGACACCTCACGGCCTTTAGTGGTGGTCACTGGAGCCTTCCACACCCTCGGTCTGGTTGAAGCTCTGGGCGTCAAACTGTTTGGTGAAAAAATCCCCGAAGCTGAACCCATTCTCAAACACAAAATACCAAACCCTGAAAAAGCCGACTCCTGGCTGATTCGCTACGATTTGACCCGACTCAACGCCTTGACCGGATACGGTGCTGGCATTCGTTCCCCAGGGTATTACCAGCGCCGCTGGGATGTCGCGGCAAGCCCAAAAGAACTAGTTTTGAATAGCTTGGCTGACATCGCAAAGCTGACTAACGCCGCCAACACATCCGAGATAATCAGCACTGCTGCGGTCATTGAGGCCGCACTGCAAGCACACCGACTTGCCGAGTTGCGCGGACATAGCTTCCCGGGCAGAACCGACTTGTTAGATGCCTGTAGCTCGTGTTTCGCCTCCGGTGAGCTCAACCCAGCTATCCGAGATGCTATCGGTGAGGTTTTCGGTGGGACGAAACTGGGAGTATTGCCCGAAGGTACCCCCGCTCCCCCAATCGTCGCCGAAGCGCGCGTCTTGGCTGAAAAGCTGCGTTTGAACGTTTCCGACTCGTCGCGGCGAAACACCACCATCGACGTCAGACGTTCGGCATCGGGTCGGCGGCGCAGTCGTTTTCTGTGGCTGATGTCATTTTTGGATGTGGGCTTTGCTCGCTTCATCGCAGGTCCGGACTACATTTCTGGACGTAACCTGGGACGCATCAACGAGCAGTGGGAATATGCGTGGACGCCGATGGTTGAAGCCCAATTGATCGCCTTGACGACTCAAGGGGCGACCCTTCCTGAAGTGGCACGAGCACGGCTGAGAGCCAGTGCTCCCGAGCCAGATTCGCGCTCCTGCGGTGCTGTCGCCGCAATCATCGCGCAGGCCGCGTTGATCGGTTTGAGTGACGAGATGACACATGCGATGATCCGACTAGACCAAATGATCACCGCTGATGTGGACTTGGGTTCGGTGGTCACTACCGCCGAGAAACTGTTCGGCCTGTGGCATTCACGGGATTTGCTCGACATTGCCGAACCGCAACGACTGCTGCGGTTGATTTCGCGGGTGCTCCCCCAAGTAGGGTATTTACTAGACAAAACCGCTGACGTAAAAGCCGAAGATGAACCGGCAGTAGTGGCCGCGTGTATCGCAGCACATGCGCTAATCAAGGATTGCGAAAACGTGGCTTCGAGCCAAGCTGAGCTTGACGCGGCGGCCGATTTTATGTCGACAGCTTCCGTGACGGCAGCATTCGCTCGACTGCCAGAACGCAGTGACGTGTCACCTGGAGTGCTGGGCGCGGTGTTGGCGTTGGGGGTTGTCAACTCCCAGATTGCTGACGAGTTGCTGAGCGAGAAGGTGGCGGCCATATTTGCCCCGGGTGCCGACGTTAGTTACTCGTTGCGTTTCTTGGACGGTTTGATGCAGGCTGCCCCTGATCTGTTTTTACACACCCCAGAGTTGTTCGATGCTGTCAATCAGGCGATTGCAAAGTTGGAACCCGACGCGTTCTTGAACTTCCTGCCCGAGCTGCGCCGCAGTTTTGGGCGGCTGCGACCAGTGGAAACTGCCAAGGTGGCCGAACGCATCGCGCTGCACACCGGTGTCGCCTCAGCTGACATTGCCGCATCCAATTTGATGCTCACCGCCGCCGACCTGGCTGCCGGAGTGCGCCTGGAGCAAGCGCTACGTGGTGGGTTGATAGCAGACGGGCTTGACGCTTGGGTGGAGGTGAGCAATGAGTGATTCGGAGCTTGCGCGGCGCTGGCGGTTGATTCTGGGACGCTATGGGGAAAACTCGTTGCCGCGTAGCCAGTTGGAAGCATCAGATGCTGAACTAGACCTAGTGCTGAGCTATCTGTACGACCGCGAATACATCGAGCGGGGACATCGACTGCAACCAGGGGCTGGGGGCGGGCTTGATCCTTCCAGCCTGACCGCAATCAACTGGTTGGAACGCACCCGCAAGTTATTCCCCAAATCGACTTTTGAACGTCTACAGACTCAAGCCGTCGAACGCTACGGCTTGACTGAACTGCTGGCCAACCCCGACACTGCGACGACGCTGCAACCCAGCCCGCAACTCGGCACAGCGATGCTGCGAATCCGGGGACGGTTGGATGCCAAGTTGGAGGCGGGGCTGCGTAGGGTCATCTCGAATGTTGTCGAAGATATCGTTGCTCGCATCAAGGCGACTTTCGTGGCGACTTTGACCGGACGCCGCGACCGCTTCCGACGCTCGCTACAGCCTTTAGCGCAGAATTTCGACGCTAAGAATACGATTCGGGTAAATCTGAAGCATTACGACACCGAGAACAACCGGCTGCTGATTGACCAAGCCCGTTTCACTTCCAGGGTGCGTAAACGCCTGCCGTGGGATGTGGTGCTGTGTGTAGACCAGAGCGGGTCAATGGCAGCTTCGGTGTTGTACAGCGCAGTGTGCGCATCAATTCTGGCAGGTCTGCCTGGGGTGAATGTGCGTTTGATCTTGTTCGACACCTCGGTTGTGGACATGACTGCAATGGCACACGACCCAGTCGGATTATTGATGACCGTCCAACTCGGCGGCGGTACCGACATTGCCGGGGCGTTGGGATATTGCGAAACACTGGTACGCACTCCAGCGCGAACGGTGTTAGCGCTGGTAAGCGATTTTGAAGAGGGCGGTTCAGTTCCTACGCTGCTGTCAACCGTGTCGCGGCTGCGCGGCGCTGGGGTGAGGTTGCTCGCCTTGGCAGCGCTAGACGAAGAGGCTCAGGGTTTCTACGACCCGCACGTTGGCGGGTTGTTGGCAGATCGCGGCATGCAAATTGCGGCGTTAACTCCAGAACACTTTGCCGAATGGTTAGCGCAGGTGATCAGATGAGCGACTGGATCACAACCTATGCCGGATACGACGATCAAGCGCTTGCCATGCTCGCCAATCCCGGGTTGGTGCGCCGTGCCGCGAAACTGTTACCCGAAGTGGCTGCCTTAGTGCTTGACGGCGATAGTGGCGCAATAGAAGTCAGTGGTTTTTCGGTGCAACTTGATGCCCGCGGTCCTGCTGCGGGACGCTGCCCGTGTCCGGTGGCCGGAATCTGCGTACATGTGCTGGCAGCAGCCATGGCCGTACGCGCGTCAGTGATGCAGTCGGTGGAAGTCGCCCCAGACGTAGCTGGGATAACAGCTGAAACTCCCGAAGTGCGCACCGGCACCCCAAGCGAGTCTGTAACTCTGGCAGCTGTAGCCGAACAGTCGCAAGCTGCTGAAACCGTAACCGCATCGGAGGCTTCACCGGCGCTGGCTGAACTTCTAGCGCTGACTCAAGCAGCACTATTTCGCAAAGCCGGTATTGCAGCGGTTCGTCAAGCATATGCCCGCATGGACGAGGCCGAGGTGACAGTCGTCGCTCAGCAGCGTTTCGTGGATATCGGTTGGGCTGGGCAGCAGGTTCGCTATGTCGGCGGTGCCGGATTTGACGGGATGGTGTCAACTGCCCAAGTTTCTACCCGGAAAGCATTGCATTTGGAGGCGTTGGCGCGGGTCTTTCGCTCGTTTGGTCGAGTGTGGGGTTGGCCTGACGCGGTAGGTGATGGCCTAAACGTCGCTGCTTCGGGTTCGACTCCAGCTACCAAAGCGTTGCTGGCCGAGGTCAACGACGAAGTGACCGGGTGTATTGGCGGTGGTTTGTCGCATGTCAGTACGAGCGCAATGTCTCGGTTCGCCGAGTTGGCTCTTGATGCCAGACTGGCAGGACTGCCGCAGTTAGGGCGAATGCTGGGGGCGGCTGCCACACTGTTGGAAGGACTGGCCAAACACGACGACGACATTTCTGAGTTTGAGGTGACTGGGGCACTGGCGAAAGTTTGGGCGCTGTTAGCAGCGCTCGATACTGCCGATGTGGACATGTGGGAGAAGTTACGCGGGCGTGGACGTAGAGATTTTTCCAGCATGGACGCACCGGCATCCCTGACTCTGCTGCCCTTGGGAGCTACTTGGTGGGTGGCAGATTCTGGTGCCAGAGGGGTCACGCTCTGGGCGTGGGATGTAGCTGACGGCGTTTTACGTCCGGTAACTTCTGCAAGGCCGCATGGCGTCGATCCCTCGTTCGGACGCCAGCGGGGATTGATGGCATTCTGGGGCGCGGCAATCTCAACACTGTTGGGTGGTTTTGTCGAGGTTACACAGCCGCGTTTCGCGGCAGACGGCACGCTCTCGGCTACGGCTAGCGCCGTTTCCCGAACCGGCGAAGCTTTCCAGCAGGCGACACTTCACCAAGTTGCAGACGTACTAACTCAAACCCAGTCCGACTCACCCGGTTTTGGCGGGGTTGAGCAGCAACTTCGGTTAGTTGAGGTAACGGGTTTCGGCAAGCTCGTCATTGACGAACCCAGTCAGCAACTAGTTTGGTCGTTGCAACTGGCTGATGGAACTTGCCAGTTACGGCAAGTCGTCACTGCGGCTACCACCCATCGCGTTGAAGCCTTATTGGGTCTGGAGGCCGACAGGGTGAAGGTCGACTTTGTGCTGGCACGGCAACAGATTGTGCATGGGCAGGCACTGTGGGAGCCGGTCTCGCTTTTCTTGCGTGAAAAGAAAGGTCTGCGGCTGTTTTCGCTCGACTTCAGCCGTCCGGTCGATGGGTGGTCGGTGCGCAGTGCGCTGCAAAAGCGTTGGGTTTTGCTGTTAAGTCGTTGGGGCAAGGCTCCAACTGTGCCCAACCTTGCTCGTTCTGCGATAGCCATCGCCTGCGACGATGCTCGGGAGTTGACCGTAGCGCTGACAGCCACCGGACGTATGCGCCTCACCGGTGAACAACACCGCCGTTGCGAAAACCTCATTTCCCGCTTGGACGATATGGCACTGGCGACCTTGGCGAACACCGCCCGAGCTTTCGCGTCCCACCCCGACGTCGCCACTGCGCTTCGCCTTCACCACCTCGCCGACCGCACCGCTACCCTGGCAGCCGTCGCGCAATAGTTTCCCTAGATTTCGATACGGCCTGCGGCCTACTCAATCTGCTAGCGCAGTTTCGTTACACGAACCATCGGTTCGCGGCAACCAACATGGCTTTCCCGCTGATTGAGTGTTGCTGTAGGCAATGTATCGAAATCGAGGGTGACGAGCAGAGGTCGCTAAGTGCGAAACATATGACATTATCGAGTGCAAGATTATGACATTAGCCACTGTAAATATGTGACATTAGGGTCTGTGACACCGGGGACGGTCTGAATTTGTCACATTACTTGCCAAAGAGCCACATCCCGAGAGTGCGTAATTTATGACATTACGAAGTGCAGTAATATAGCATTATCTGTGGTGGAAATATTACATTAGGATGAGATATGTCTTTTGACTACGTACAACGGCATGCTGATGCAGTTGTTTCCGATCTTCTTGGTGGGTTCCCTGCACTCATGCTTACCGGCTCGCGCGGTTGTGGGAAAACGACCACTGCCGCTCGAAATTCAGCTTCTGTCATTCGCCTCGACGACCGAGCGCAGGCATCGGCATTTTCTACCTATCCAGATGATTTTCTTAAAACGGCAGTTCGCCCAGTGCTGATCGACGAATGGCAAGAGGTGCCTGAATCGCTGGCTAGCGTCAAACGCGCTGTCGACCAAAACCATGCACCAGGACAATTTCTCATCACAGGCAGTGTCCGATCTCGTTTCGTATCGGGTAGTTGGCCAGGCACTGGCCGTATAGTGCCAGTTCGCATGTGGGGGTTCACCCAAGCCGAATCAGTTGGAAACCCCGGATGCAATCTTGATTGGCTCTGGGCGCCCGAAACCATTAAGCCCGGCACCTTACATGCAGCGCCAACCATTCTTGATTACGCCGAGATGGCTTTAGCGGGCGGTTTTCCGCAGGCAATACATCTGAGCCCAGCCCATAGAGCTACCTGGTATGAGGGTTATGTCGATCAACTAATCCACCACGACGTAATACAACTGGCTGATGTCCGCGCTACTGCTGCTCTTGGAAGGTTGTTGACAGCAACAGCTATTAACACCGCTGGAACTCCATCGGTTGCGAGTTTGGCTCAAGCAATTGGAGCAGATCAGCGCACGGTCACAAACCATCTCGACGCTCTAGAGGAAATGCATGTAATTCAACGCATGCAGCCATGGTTTCGAAATCAGATGGTTCGCCTTGTCAAGTCCAGAAAGTACTACGTCACTGATGCTGGGCTTGCTGCCAGTCTCATTCATGCCGATATTTCAATACTAAAAAGTAATGGCAAAGTACTCGGGCAACTTATCGACACCTTCGTAACGGCTCAAATCCGCCCGCTAGCTGATCTGGCGCAGCCTCGCATCGGCATGTTTTATGTCCGCAGCCAAGACGGTCGACATGAAGTGGATATTGTCCTTGAGGCACCTGGGCGTGGCATCGTTGGCATTGAAGTAAAATCGGCCAGCTCAGTGAACCCCCATGATGCTAGACATTTAACATGGCTGCAAGGCCAAGTCCAAGATGAATTCGTGGCAGGCTACGTTTTCCACTCAGGCACATCGATATTCCCACTGGGTTCGAACCAATGGGCAGTTCCCATCGCAGCACTATGGCAGGGAGTCGGGCTATAAGGGTCTGTGACACCGGGGAGGGTCTGAACTTGTCACATTACATATCGAAAGACTCCACTCAAGCTGAGAGGGAACAGTTCAACCCGCAGCGGAAAATGTCTCCCATATACTGTTCGCATGCGGAATGATACGTGGCGGGGGCTGCTGACACACTGGACCACGATCGTCCCCTTCGTTGGGTTTATTGCCCTGCTAGCCAGTTGGGGGCAATCTCCCCCAATGTGGGCGCTGATGCTAGAAGCCATCCTCCACATCGCCGTGATCATCGCTGCCGTCGAACATGCCGAAGTCATTGCGCATCGGGTAGGCGAACCTTTCGGTTCTCTTATCCTTGCTGTCGCTGTGACCATCATCGAGGTCGGACTGATCGTGATGCTCTACACGTCGAGTAAGGGCGACAAGTCGACGCTCGCCCGCGACACGGTGTTTGCTGCCGTCATGATCACGGTCAATGGCATCGTCGGCGTCTCGGTCTGGGTAGCTGCCTCGAAATACCGACTCGCAGTTTTCAACTCCGAAGGTGCCGGATCAGCGCTCGGTACCGTCGTTGTGCTGGCCGTATTGACGCTGGTACTGCCTGAAGTAACCACATCTGAACCGGGTTCCGCCTTTTCACCAAACCAGTTGGCATTTGCAGCGATTGCTTCACTTATTTTGTATGGCGCATTCGTTGTCACCCAGACGCTCCGGCACCGCGATTTCTTCTTGCCAACTCAAGACAGCCATGAGGACGACGAAGATGGCCCTCACGCCGTACCGCCTTCGACCAAGCGCACGCTGTGGAGCGTGATGCTGCTGCCCTTGTCGCTGGTCACTGTAGTTGGTTTAACGAAAATTGAGTCGCCAGCAATAGAGGGCGTTGTAGATTGGCTCGGTTTTCCCAAGGGATTTGTCGGGGTGATCGTTGCTCTGATCGTCTTGATGCCGGAAATGATCTCTGCGGTGAAAGCCGCCTTGCTGAACCGCACCCAAATCTCGTTAAATCTCGGTCTTGGCTCTGCGATGGCATCTATCGGACTCACCATCCCAGCATTGGCCGTGGTTTCACTCTTTATGCCTATCCAACTGACTTTGGGCTTGCAACCAACACAAATCGTGCTGCTAATAACTTCAGCCGCCGTGGCAACCCTTACTGTTGTTCCTGGACGTGCCAAGACTTTGCACGGAACCCTCCACCTGGTGCTGTTTGCCGCGTTCTTCTTCTTGTCCATAGTGCCCTGAGAGCCGCTCGGCGGCATTTACCGTTCCGGGAGTACCTGTCAGTTTTGGTCTGCTAGACTCTACCCTTGGTCATCGGGGCGTGGCGTAGTGGCTAACGCGCCTGCTTTGGGAGCAGGAGACCGGAGGTTCGAGTCCTCTCGCCCCGACTCGTTACCGGGCGCCGCGACGGGTGGCGCGACGCGCCTGCTCAGCCGACGAGCGCCTCCCGCAGGAAATGGAATAAACTTCCCCCATGACTGAAAACAACGCGCCATCCGAGAGTGTTCTAATACCAGAACGCCCCAGCCTGGAAGGGCTGGAAGCCAAGTGGTCACAGATTTGGAACGAACAAGGCACCTACACCTTTGTCCGCCCGAAGTCACGTGAACAGGTTTTCAGCATCGACACTCCACCACCGACGGTATCGGGGTCATTGCACGTCGGGCACGTCTTCAGCTATACCCACACCGACCTGATTGCCCGCTATCAACGTATGTGCGGCAAAGAAGTGTTCTACCCGATGGGATGGGACGACAATGGTCTGCCCACCGAGCGACGAGTGCAGAATTTCTATGGGGTGCGTTGCGTTCCATCGGAGCCCTACGACCCAGATTTCACACCTCCGGAAAAACCCGATCCAAAACGTCAGGTTCCGATCTCACGGAAAAACTTTGTAGAACTGTGCGTGAAATTGACTGCCATTGACGAGCAGGTTTTTGAAAGCCTCTGGCGCACATTGGGTTTGAGCGTGGACTGGAATCATCTCTACGCCACGATTTCCCCAGTTGCGCAGCGAATTGCGCAGCGGGCGTTCTTACGTAACCTCTCGCGCGGTGAAGCCTACCTTTCACAAGCTCCAACGCTGTGGGACATCACTTTCCAAACTGCGGTAGCCCAAGCCGAATTAGTTGACAAGGACTATGCGGGTAACTTCTACCGAATCGCTTTCCACGCGCCAGATCGTCCGATCTACATCGAAACCACCCGACCTGAGTTAATCCCGTCGGTGTGCGCACTGATTGCACATCCGAGCGATGAGCGCTACCAGCCTTTGTTTGGGACATCAGTGAAGTCTCCACTGTTTGACGTTGAGATTCCAGTATTGGCGCATCACCTGGCCGAACCGGACAAAGGTGCTGGGATCGCCATGTGCTGCACCTTCGGCGATTTGACTGACGTGACGTGGTGGCGTGAATTGCAACTGCCATCGCGAGTGGTACTCACCCGCGATGGGCGGCTCCAGGGTGATACACCTGCCTGGCTGACTAATGCCGCGCCCTATGCTGCGCTTGCAGGCAAGACGGTCTTTTCGGCACGCGAGGCCATCGTCGAAATGTTAAAAGAATCTGGTGATCTTGACGGCGAACCGAAACCCACAACCCGTCAGACAAAGTTTTTTGAAAAAGGCGACAAACCGCTGGAGATAGTCTCCACTAGACAGTGGTATATCCGAAATGGTGGCAGAGACGAAGAACTGCGCGAGCAACTTTTGCGGCGCGGCGAAGAAATGACCTGGGTGCCCGAATACATGCAGCACCGCTACGAAGATTGGGTAAAAGGGCTGAACGGTGACTGGCTGATTTCGCGACAGCGGTTCTTCGGAGTGCCTTTCCCGATCTGGTACCGCCTCGATGCCGAAGGAAATCCCGACTATGCGGCACCCATCGCCGCAACAGAAGAAATGTTGCCCGTTGACCCAGCCAACGAACCTCCAACCGGTTACACCGAGGCACAGCGCGGAAAACCTGGCGGGTTCATCGGCGACCCGGATGTGATGGACACTTGGGCGACTTCTTCACTATCTCCGCAAATCGTTTGTGGTTGGGACTATGACGAAGAACTCTTCAACCTCACCTTCCCAATGGACATGGCACCGCAAGCCCATGACATTATCCGCACTTGGCTTTTTTCGCGGGTGGTGCGCTCACATCTGGAACATGGCAAGCTTCCTTGGAAGCTGGGCGCAATTTCGGGTTTCGTCGTCGACCCAGACCGCAAAAAGATCAGTAAGTCTCAAGGCAATGTGATCGTGCCTGATGAAATTCTTGCCCGGCTAGGAGCTGATGCGGTGCGCTGGCGGGCGGCACTGGCGCGTCCGGGAACTGATTCACCTTTCGACGAGAACCAGATGAAGGTC
The DNA here is from genome assembly GCA_009778535.1 of Propionibacteriaceae bacterium. Classification (GTDB taxonomy): domain Bacteria; phylum Actinomycetota; class Actinomycetes; order Propionibacteriales; family Propionibacteriaceae; genus Propionicimonas. Next base: position 15,950 of record WRJP01000008.1, read on the forward strand.
GGACGCAGGCTGGCAATGAAGGTGCTAAACGCCAGCAAGTTCATTCTCGGAACTGGCTCACCGCTCGAACCGGAGACACAACCGGAAAATCCGGCCGATCTGGCGATGCTGGCACAGCTACGAACCGTCGTAGCCGATGCCGGCGCCGCGTTTGAAACATACGACTATTCGACAGCGCTGGAAGTGACCGAACGCTTCTTCTGGTCTTTCTGCGACGACTACGTCGAGCTGGTCAAAGAACGTGCTTACGGCGCTCAAGGCGAAATACAAGCCAATTCGGCACGGACGGCACTGCGAACAGCTTTGCATATCCAATTGCGCTTGCTGGCACCGTTCTTGCCATTCGTGACCGAGGAAGTCTGGTCGTGGTGGCGCGAAGGCTCGATTCACCGCGCCCGTTGGCCGCAGGTGACCGAACTTCCCGAAGCTGGGAGCCGGGAACTACCCGATGAAGTAGCTGCAGTTCTGATCGGCATCCGTGGGGTGAAATCTGCGGCAAAGGTATCCATGAAAACTGAAATTTGCCGCGCTGAAATCAGCGGCGCTGCCAAGAGCCTGGAAAGGTTGAAAGCGATTGAGGCTGATCTGCGTGCCGTAGGACGAATCACTGCCGACATCATCTGGACGCCCACCGAAGACCGGCTTCAAGTTGTCGCAGACCTAGCTCCAACGCTCACAAAGTGAAGCTAAAGTTCGCTTCGGCATTTGTGTTGGCCACTTGGTTTCTGGCTGGGTGCCAGGTGTCAACACCGTCCCCAAGCGACGAAATCGACGCATATTCGTTGGAAGTGAACCAATGCGTCGGCTCCATTCCCAGCCAGGCCGCCACGCGGTTGAAATTAAAGCCTTGCGATGCCAAACACGAATGGGAGGCTTACGCCGCCACAGTGGCTACCCATGCGGAAAAACCTGGAAGCGCTACGCTGGCTCAAGAAGCAGGCCGCTACTGTGAAACGGCATTCGCCGACTTCATCGGCGTAACCCTCTCCAAATCGCAGTACCAAATGACCTTCTTGATGCCGTCTGACGACACCTGGGATTTAGGAGATCGCAACATAATCTGTCTTGCGGGACTGGCGAGCGGAGGCATCATCGGATCATTGGATGGAGTAGCGAAATAGCATGCAGCGTAATAGTGGAATTTTTTTACTATTTAGTTACGTCTTTCCGGTACAACTCGTATAATCTTTGCCATAACGAACGGGAGCCAAATGCCGACTGATCCATCCTCAATGGTTCTCGATATGCTTGCGGAAACTCTTGTCGCTATTAACGAAGACCGGCTGGTTGATCCCGTCATTATCGACCACCTGGCAAGGGCTCTGGATGCACATTCGGCGGTGAGCATCTACTTTGATAAAGAAGATGCCCGCGAGGTGATCGCCCACTACCCCACTGAGGCTGCTGTCAAAGACTTACTGGAATACATATCAGATATCGGCCTTGACTCAATGACGCACCATGTGATGGTCGACCACCACCAAAATGTCGGCCATGTAGTGTTCGTCAGCATTCCGCCAGATGAAGACTTAGCACCTGATGGCGGTTTTGCCCGCCTGCTGGCATTCGCCCGAGATGCTCCATACGACGAGGAAAGCGGCATCACATTGGAGCGTGCTTGCCGTCCACTGACTGCACTTTGGCCGCAAGTTGCCCGCATGTACGCAAAGCGCAGGACGACTAAAGGTAACTGCAACCTCACTTCGAGAGAACGTGAAGTACTGGAGTTACTCTCACAAGGATTACTGGCGACTTCGATTGCTTCTCGCCTCAACTTGTCGTCCCGCACTGTACACAAGCATTTAGGCAACATCTACAACAAACTTGAGGTAAATGATCGGCTCATGGCTGTACGAGTCGCCGGAAGTAGCGGCATCCTCGAAGCCCCCACTAGTTGAAGGATAAGTCCGTAGTCGAGGCTAAATAGCCCCTATTTTTACAAGGAAACCTCGTAATTTGTGAGCAGCGAATCACGAGTGTCCTTGGACACTATCCATAACCTAGAGATAGTATCTGTTTCATCTCCCAGAGATTGCTGCGTAAGGTGCGAGGCGAATATTCTTCGCCAACCATTAGAACAGGAAGAAACAGAAGATGAGAAAAACGCGTGCGTTGTTGAAAATCATCGGAGCGGCTGGCGTGACGCTGGCAGTTTTCGCAAGCGGATTGTTACCAGTTCACGCTGCAATGTTTTCAATTGAAGGAGAAAAAACCTGTGCTAGCGGAAAGCAGATGCATCTTGATGGCGTGACGCGTGGCGACGGCAAGGCTACGATTTCATGGACTCCCGGTGATACAAACTTATGGGCTATCAGGACGTATGACACATATCGGCTGCCCCTAATATGGAAAAAACGCATAGTCAATACCGGCGAGACGAAGCTGGCGGGTTTCTTAGTTTCTGCGTCGGAACTTGCAGCATCAAATGGTCTTGGCGTTGGCACATCTTGCGTTTAATCGCTGAGTAATGAAAAGAGGACGAGATGAAACTCTCTACAGTCTTGTTCACTGCACTTGTCGTACTTGCGGGTTGCACCGCTTCGCCTGGCTCCAATACAGCACCCGCAGGAAACTCGGCCTGGGAAACTTGGCGACCGAGCGTAATCATCCCCTCAAGCAACGAACTTTCCGAAGCAGAAAAACTAACCGGACGCGCTGAAGCCCTTGCCTTATTCGCTGAGCTCTATGAAATAGAAAACCCGCCGGACGTGCCGATAATCCGTTGGATTAAGCGCGATGAATGGGGACCAGTAACGGCAGACTGTCTGACCGGGCAAGGCTTCCCATCTGAATATGTCGACGGCGGCGTCCAAACGAAGGGGGGCATAGCAGATTCCCAACAACAAGCCTCCAATTTGGCGAGTTATATCTGCGAGGCGCAGTACCCCGTAGAATCACATCTGTCAGGGCCTCCCGTGGAAACCTACGTGGCTTTATATGAGTATTACGTCGATTTCTATATTCCCTGCGCAGAACCTCTGGGTCACCAATTTCCTCCACCACCTACCTTGGAAGTGTTCTTAGCTACGCAAAATAACAAATATCCGTGGCAGCCTTGGCGAGACCTAGACAAAGCTGCAATACCCAAGGCAGACTGGGAGCTGCTTGAGGCTACCTGCCCCTATCTACCGCCCGACGATGCAATCCTTCCGAGTTAGCCGCACTGTTCGCTTGGCAGGTGAGGAGCAGACTTCATTGCATAAACCAAGGATTATTTAGATGACTGCGAAGCGTTTCCGTGTCAGTCGAGTGTTGCTTGCGGTTTTGCTGGTTACTGCTGCCGGTGGTGCGGGTGTGTGGGCTGGACGCACTGTGTTGGCTCCAGTGGTAGTTCCGGCGGATTTGACTCCGGGTGAGGTTTTGGTTGAGGTCGTCGAGGCCTCGGTCGGGCAGACGCTGAATCTGGGAGTGCTGGTATCGCAGCCGAAACGGTTGTTGGCAGTGAATGCTCGCGCCGGTGTGGTTACTTCAGTCAGCAAATCGGGCGAATTCGCCTCCGGTGATGTGCTTTATGCGGTGGACAAAATACCGGTTCGGGCGGTTGTCGGCGGTATGCCCTTTTATCGGGAGTTGTCTTTAGGGAAATCGGGTAAAGATGTTGGCCAGTTACGTGATGTTTTAGTTAAGTTGGGATATTTGAAAGCCAAAGGCCAGGCATTTGATGCAGCGACTCGCTCTGCGGTGAAGGCTTGGCAACAAGCACTCGGTATGCCTGCCACTGGAGTTGTGGGTTTTGGGGAGTTGGTAGCAGTCCCAAAGTTACCAGCGGTGTTACTGGTCGATGATCAGCTGGCTTTCGTCGGCGGTATGTTGGCTGGCGGGGAACAGTTGGTGTGGGGTGCTGCTTCCGAACCGGTTTTTTCGATGGAATTGTCCGCGCAGCAAGCTCGTTTAGTTCCAGATTCTGCGACGATTTCGCTGCCTTTTCAAGGTAAAGGCTGGGATGCGGTGATCGCCGAGAAACAGCGCAGCGGACTTGAGGAGACAAAGTTGATCTTGTCGGCTCCAGGCGGCGGTTCGGTGTGCGGTAGCGATTGCGGCCTGGTGAGCGTGGGTGAGGCAGTCAATATTGTGGCGCAGGTTGTGGTGGTTCCACCGGTTTTTGGGACGGTAGTGCCCGTAGCGGCGCTTGTAACCCAACCTGATGGCAGCACTGCGGTGACGGTAGTTGATGCTGCTGGAGTTCGCCGTCAACAAGTTGTGCAAGTTTTAGGTTCACAAAACGGCGTAGCGGTCGTTGATGGCGTAAAGGTAGGCGAACAGGTGCAAGCCCTGGCCGACGCTCCCGGCATTGCGACTTCGCCGCCGCGGTAGTAGCCATGTCAGAAGTCATGTTGGCGGTTGAAGGTTTGCGGTTTGCCTACCGCAAGGGTGGGGTTGAACTGTTCGACGGTTTTTCTCACGAGTTCGCTCCGGCTCAGGTGAGTGTCGTTACAGGAGTGTCGGGGCGCGGCAAGTCAACTTTGTTGTATCTGCTTGGACTGCTGTTGACTCCGGTTGCCGGAAGGGTTCGCTTCGCTGGCCGCGATCTGACTCAAACATCGGATGCGGAACGCGCTCAGATTCGTGCTGGTCGGGTGGGGTTCGTGTTTCAAGATTCTGAGCTTGATCCGGCACGGCCGGTGATTTCGTCGGTACTGGAGCCAGCGCTGTATGCCGGACGTTCCCGCAAAGCGATGCGGGGGCGAGCTTTGGAATTATTGGAGCGATTCGGACTCGGTGAGCGAGCTGAGCACAAACCTGGACAGGTATCTGGCGGCCAAGCGCAACGACTGGCACTGTGCCGAGCCCTCCTACTGGAGCCAGATGTGATATTGGCTGATGAACCTACTGGAAACTTAGATCGGGAAAACGCCGGAATAGTTTTGGACGCGCTGCGCGACGCCGCGCATACCCAAGGCAGCACTGTGGTGATAGCTTCACATGACCCGTTCGTGCTGGAACAAGCCGACCAGGTGGTTACCTTATGAAAATCATTGAACTGGTGCGGGAATCTTTTGCGACGGCGTGGGCGGCGAAGATTTCGTCATTGCTTTCTTTGATTGTGGTCGGGGCGATGTGTGCGACTTCTCTGGTGACTGTTGGCCGTTCTGCTGGCGCGGCAGCGGAGATTTCTGCTCGGATGGAGGCCGCTGGGGCGCGAAGGCTGTCGATAGTCGATACTGAGCGGGCTGGTTTCATCAACGCTCGCACTTTAGCTGTTGTGACCAGCATTTCCACAGTGGAATCTGCGATCATGATAGGAGTGCCGTTCGATGTTTCCAATGGTGCGATCGGAGCTGGCGGGGCGCGAGTTCCGACCTGGCCGGTGCTAGGCGAGCTAGAAAGTGCTGCGTCGTTAGTTCGTGGGCGGCTGCCAAATGTTGGGGAAGCCATCGTTTCCACCTATGCATTGGTGAGTTTGGGCTTGGCTGAACCGGTTGGGTATGTCACCAGTGCCGACGGCCTGTCGCAGTATCCGATAGTAGGTTCCTTCACGCCTAAAGCCGAGTTCGGTGATCTAGGAAACGGAGTTTTGACCTTAGCGGCTCCAGATGAAATCACCGGACGCGAACTGCGGGTACTCGTAGATAGCATCGCCGCAGCCGCGCCCACTGTAACCACGATTTTGACAGTTTTGCACCCACCTGACCTGACTAAGGTAGTCGTTGAATCCCCAGCAGGACTGGCAGCCATGGCTCAAGGCATCAACGCCGACATGGCCAGCTATGGCCGCTCGCTGCTAGTTATGATAATGGCAGTTGGCGGGCTGCTGGTCGCCGCTGTGGTCTTGGCTGATGTGCTAATCCGGCGTCGTGATCTGGGCAGACGCCGCACTCTCGGCATCACCCGTACTGGTTTGGCCAGTATCGTCACTATCCGTACCCTTGCCGCTGCCATCCCCGGAGCCGCCATCGGTGCTAGTGTGGGTTGGGCAGTCAACTACCAAATAGGACAGGCGACCGGACTAACCTTCGCAGTTGCCATCGCGGTACTA
>WRJP01000009.1 GCA_009778535.1 Propionibacteriaceae bacterium
ACCCTCTATATGGACCGGCATCCGATTTGTTTCCTCCCTGATTTGCGGTAAAAATTCAATTCACATCAAAAGAGACCATGACATACGTCGGGCTTAACAAGCCGCTCCAGGACACCGTCTCGGTGACCAAAGGGGCACCGGGTAGCAAAATTGTAGTCGGCTCGATTGTGTATGGACCGTTTGCGGCTGCGCCAACCCCAGGTGCTGTCCCAGCAAACGCACCAGTGTTTGCTCGTTTCGAGGGCAGCGCTGCCAAAACGATCACGTTGGATCACAGTGGGGCTGGATCGGTACAGTTCACCACGAAAAATACTTCCGTTAACGGGTTTTATGTATGGGTCGAGTTTTCCAACCTGACTGGGGCAAACCTGTCTGCAACATCAACATTTGGGCGTGCAGCGGAAACTACATTGGTGCAAACTCCAACGTTGGCGTCGAGTGTTTCCAAAGCTAACGCGATGGTTGGTCAACAAATATCTGACACAGTCACGGTTTCTGGATTAACCACGATGAGTAACCCAGTCAATTCATTGACTCGATCTGGTGAAATATCTCTCCTGGGGCCTGTTGATCCAGGTGTTGGGAATACTGATTGCAGCAAAATCACGTCATCACAGTGGAATGTGTTGACACCACTGCGAACATGGAGTTTCAACCCTACAGTGAACCAGGTGTATACAGGGCTGGGAAAACATACTGTCACAGCGCGGGGTTGCTACACCTACACTGCTTGGTTGAAAGGGATCAATGCTGCCGGGGAAACCGTCTACTTCGTGGAGCATAAACCTGGGGTATCGGGATATGTTAACCAGACTTCGTTCGTTGATACTCCATCTGGAATCAACTCTCAGGTAGCTGCTGAAATAGTTGTGGTCGGCGACACTGCCACGCTGAAAGATTTCATAACCCTGACCGGACGCGAAGACCTAGAGCAAACTTTGATAGGTGCGAGGGTGTACGGCCCATTTATCAGCGCACCCGATGAGCAAGCAAAGCCTGGTCCAGCTCCGGTTGATGCCTCCATGCTTTACACAGTTATTGATCCGATAAAAGTTGCAGTAAAAGATGGCATCGCTGAAGTGACACTAACGATGGACATTCCAGCTCATGTCGGATACTACGTGTGGCAAGAATATGCTGCCAGCGCTGTAACAGACGATAAAACTAAACCAATCATGTCAACTGGTGATCCATTGATGACTGAACCTGAACAGGCCACCGATCCAGACACTAATGAACCACTGTGGATTGTTCCTCCTTCTCAGGGCGTCGATCCGGCCACTGGTGAACTATTGTGGATCACGCCACCGGTGCAAGAAAAAGACCCAGAAACTGGAGAGTTGCTGTGGATCGTCGCACCAGAACAGGCTACTGATCCTCTCACTGGCGAACCTTTGTGGATCGTCGCACCACTAGACCCAGACGATCCAGGCGTGCCTCAAATGACTGAAGGTGAACCGTTGATGAGCGAAGGCGTGCCCCAAATGACCGATGGTGAACCGTTGATGACTGTTCCAGTTCAAGCTACCGATCCAAACACAGGTGAGTTGTTGTGGATTTCTGGTACCCAAGTTCAGTTGACCGATGACGACGGTAACTTAATGTGGGAACCGAAGACGGTTGACGAAATGCAATCTGTGTTCGGACGTCCGTCTGAGATCATGCTGATTACCGAACCTGCCAGAGTGTCCAGTGCCACCTCTACACAACGAGCAATGATTGGCGACGTTATCACTGACACGATCATGATTACCGGGGTTGAGCAAATCCTTGCCTTCAACAAAGACACTCGAGTAGAGCTTTATGGCGAATTGTGGGGGCCAGTGCCACCAAAGACAGACTCGTGTAGTCAGGTTGACTGGATTGACGCGCCTGTAGCAAAGAGTTATCGCGTCAATGTAACTACAGATGGTCCGTTAACTGATCTAGGGTCGCAGACGATCGTCGCGTCGGGTTGCTACGCCTGGGTGGCAGTACTAAGCGCATACAACGGATCGGACAGGCTGTGGCGAGTCGACCATCGTCCTGGTAGTGATGGCTTTGAGAATCAGACCAGCATTGTGAATAAACCGACAATGAAAACTCAAGTGTCAGTCAGTGTTGCCAACATAGGCACAGCAGTCGTTGACACGATCATGGTTGCTGGTTTTAGTCAAGATCATGTACCACCTGGAACGAAGATTGTGGCATCGGTTCACGGGCCGCTTATGGTTGAGCCGGGGCAAACGTGTGAATCAATTACCACCAAGGTCTGGGAGACAGCTATTGCCGCTGACAATAATCTGCTACTTGCAGCTGATATACAAGTGATTGAAGTAACCGGAAACGGTGACTATGACACCGAACCGGTAGTTTTTCGCAGACCAGGGTGCTACACCTGGATTGAGAAGCTGTATCTGGATGGCTCAGACAAACCAGAAGTAGTAACTTCACCTGGTGAAGTTACCGAAACCACTCTTGTAAACGGACCTAGGATCGGCACCCAGACTTCCCACCAAATCTCGGGGGTAGGAACCTTGATCACGGACTCCATCGTAGTTGACGATCTAGATCGTGAGGTTCCGGCGGTTATGGAAGCTATCCTGTACGGCCCGTACACCACTCCAGCAATAGAGGTCTTTGACCAAGATCCCAATAGCAATGACAGTGACGAAAAGACCAGAAATGAAGACGTCAACGATGGGTCGAACCAGATCAGGGAACCAGGTACAACCTCCATCGATGATGAAGGCGGTGATAGTGGCTATAACGAAGACGGACAAACTGTTGACGAGGTTCCAGACGATGATCCGGATGTGATACACGACTGGCCTGACATGACGCCAGAAGAAGTAACCAACATTGGATGCGAATGGATTAACGCCGAAATGTGGAACCAGGCAATCACTAACGACTGGATTTCATATTCCGAGCCTCAATTGATCAAAGTAAACGGATCAGGTACCTATCAAGGCGGTCCAGTACTTGTTGATCGACCCGGCTGCTACACCTGGGTGGAGCACCTGTATATCGGCAAGAACTTGGACAAGCCAGATCTTACGGTTTCCACACCGCCCGGGCTGACAACCGAAACCACACTTATCCTCGAACCTAGTGTGGGCACCGTTGCGCAAGCTTCGGATAACTATGCAGGAGCATCTCTGGTCGACCACATCAATGTAACTGGTATGCAAAACCAGACAGGGGTTATTACGGGCTCAATTTTGGGGCCCATGGCTCCAGTCCCAGGTGCGCCAGCAAACTGGCCATGTGAAGGTATCGATTGGAGTAATGCAGCGACATTGGCTGACTTTTCTCCTGTCAGAATTAGTGGATCGGGACTATATAAAACAGAGCCGATCGCTACAAAAAGTCATGGTTGTTACACATTCACGGAAGTTTTGACGCCAGATAATCGCGACATACCTGCTGTTGTTACCCCTGCTGGTTTACCATCAGAAACAGTATTGCTCCAGCAGAAAAAAACTATGAGTCTGTTTGTCTTTACCAGTGGGGTCGTCATTGAGACGGACAAATGGTTCCCTCTCACATTGGGAATTGTCACATTGTTAGGGATGGCCATAGTTGTCAGATCGCGTAAGACTCCGCGTCTTGCCCAGGGTCAATACTCTGATCGGTTTACGTACCAACCACGTCGAGCTGGCACTGTCGTGAGGAAAACTGTGGTCACACCACGTCGAGTTGCTGTAGCTCGCAGAGTATCTAGAAATTAGTAACCATGTGCTTGGGGTGGAAATCCGCAACTTTCTACCCCCAGAGTTGGCAGGAAACTAATGGAGTATGAATTTTCCGTGTGCAGTCGTGCCCGTACGTCTGCCCGCCTGTCCTCTCGGATTGGGCTTTGGATCTTTGGACTCTTAAAAGGAGAATTGCTATAGTGGCACCGCTGTTGTCGTGCTAGACGCGACCGCGCGCGGGTGGCGGAATAGGTAGACGCGCTAGCTTGAGGTGCTAGTGCCCGATTAAGGGCGTGGAGGTTCAAGTCCTCTCTCGCGCACTTATGTGAAAAGGTGGGTTTATCCCGCCTTTTCACATAAGTGATGGATGTTGTGGACTTGAACCTGTGAAGGCGCGACTTTCGTGAGGAAGCAATGGTTTGCTTCTGATCGAAGGAGCGTGCCGAGGTGATCGGGAGAGAGCCGAGGCATGCGGATTTGCGTAGCGAATACGCGCAAGTCCTCTCTCGCGCACGTCTAAAAGCCCTAGTCAGACCTTAAATGGCTAGGGCTTTTTAGCTCCGTGGACAATACGTGGACAATCAAAATTCGTCAAACCAATCAAAAACCGTCTTTGGCAAAACGCGCTATTAGTGTAATATTACACTATCTAGAAAAGGAGGGGTATGCCGAAAAGTCGTGATACCTTCATCGCCGCCTGCGATGCGAAGCTTCGTTTAGTGCGGACGGAAGCAGACTTGACCCAGCAAGACATGGCTTTCGCGTTAGGTCTCTCCAAGAAAACTCTCGTTGACATAGAAAAAGGTCGTCGCACTCTTGGCTGGAGTGGTGCAGTAACCATGTGCGCGGTGTTTCCAACTTCAGACATCCTGACGGCAACTTTTGGCGATACTCCGCTGAATATGATCCCTGCTCTCGCAGCGGAAGAAAAACCTATCCCCCAAGGAGTTAGCGCTGGAAATCCTTGGTGGGACAAGGTTGCCGATAATGGTGACTTCATCATTGAACAGAACACCATCTCTCAGCACTACCGACTGCTCACCTCTAAACGAGTCAAAATAGCAGCAGCTTTCGACATTGACGATCTCTTGCCACTGTTTCATGGCCAGACAAAGGAGAACTAACTATGGATATCTTTTCCCCTGCCATCTTTCTTTTCATCTTTGCGATTCTCATCCTCAATATCGTCATTTTGACGTACTTAACTGGCCTACGAAAACAGGTCAATTACCTCCAGGCGCTACAGGGATTTCAGAACAGGACATATCCAGGACATCCTGGAGTGCCCGTGCAGCCAATGGCTGTTCAGCAAGGCTTTGAAGATGCTAAAGGAACACCAATGGTTACTCCTGCGTCTACTGCTGCCGTGGCCGCACCCATGGTGCCTTCATCCATGGCGCCTCCACCCACGGTATCTCTACCTAAGGTGCCGTTACCACCCGTGCCCGCTCCGGCTGTGAATATGTCTCAAGAAACGTCGACTTCCGCGGCGCATGCTGGGCAGCCCACGGCTGTTCAGCAAGGCTCGCCAGATGTTTCTGGGGCACCAATGGTCGCTCCTGTGCCGTCTACCGAGATGGCTGCAAACATGGTGCCGTCAAAACTGGCTGCTCCGATGGCAACCGTTGGTGGAGCAACTGGTGTCCCAGGCGTCCAGCCCAGCAATCCTCAAGCGCAACAGCAGTTGCTTGCTCCGGGGCAGGGCTCATCGACACGGTTCAATGAGAACTTCCTGGGACGCAATCTTCTTCCGTTGATTGCCGCAGTGTTAGGACTTATCGGCCTAGTCTCCTTAGGCGTTGTCGTTGTGCCGTATCTCCCTGATGTCGTCAAGATTGCGGCAATGTTCGTGCTAAGTTTTGCTGTCGGTGGTGTTGGCTACTGGTTGCATCGCCGCAACTCAAGCGTTCTCACTCAGGCTCTGCTCGGAACCGGATTAGGCGGGGTTTTCATCGCTATCTTGGTTACCCACGTCTATTTCAATGCCATCAACGAAATTTTCGCTTTTAGTTTTCTGGGAGTGTGGATCATTGCCAGCATGTGGCTGTCGAAGCACACCAACTCTTTGCTAGTAGCCATACTTGCTCATGTGGGCATGGTGGCCTCAATTGGGTACGGATACCTCGTTGGACTCGCCGACGATAAGCTCCTGCTGCTGGTCATCTATCAGATTCTGGCGACTGTCGCCATCATCCTTGGCAATATGTACTGGGTGCGTCAGTTGCAAAGATTTGGGCTGTTTGCATCACTTGCAATGATTATCGTTTCACTAGCCATCATGGGGCATCGCCTCATCGGGTACGAGACTGGTTTCGCTTCCCAGCTACATATGGGATTGATCGTTGCTGCTTTCGCTGTCCAATTCGTGGGAGCTACCGTAATTGCCTACCTGCTGTTCATTTCTTGCGCCAGGGTGAAAGAACCCACAGCAAGAGGAATTCTGGCTTTCATAAATTCTGGAATGTGGGTGACGGTATTAATCCTGAGTGTCGCAACACTGACATACAAGATCAGTTCGGGTTTGAGCGAGTCAACTTTCGGTTACACTTTCATCGCCAGTTGGTTGACTGAATTTTCAGATGAGCACTTTGGATTTGGAATTGCGGTCGGTGTCAGCGTGGCTTTGGGGTTCCTCCCAGCCCTTGCTATCGCCATCAGTGGACGCAGGGTAAAAGTGAGCCGTGCTCTTGAGGGCGGCACATTGGGGCCAGTGGTGATCATCAGTGCGGTCATGCTCGTAAGCCAGCTAGGGATCAGCGTTCATTCTGTCTCTGCAACCGCAGAGAACAGTCTGCTTGAACCACTGGGGATATTGCTTCTTTTCCCATGCTATGCAGGAATCCTCCTGACGATTGGCTACCTTGCGTTAGGTCAGCTCTCTGGGTCGGGTGTGCAACAGTGGATCGGGAGAGGGCTACTTATCTTTCAGAGTTTTGTGATGGTTTTCCATCCGGCAGGATATTCGACGATGGTAAAGCATTGGGGAATTATTCCCGCGTTGGTCTACCTTGCGATTCTTCTTTGCTTGTCCTATTGGACGTGGAGGCAGGTCAAGTCTGAAAAACGCGAAAAATACCAAAAGTTAATGGTTGTGTTCAGTTTCGTCGGTGCGGAATTCTCTTTGGTAGCCATTTGCTTCGCCGCCTCCACTTCCACCACGGCTACTCTCTACGACAGCATCTTTGTAGTGCTGAGTGCCGTAGTTCTCCTAATGATTCACCTGTTTGGCGCAGCCCAGCCGCAGTTGTTCTACCGCTTGTGGGAATTGGGGCTTATTATTTTTGCTTCCGGTGTGCAGTACACAGCAGGGTTAGAGATCTATGAAAATCGTAGTTCCGAAGCTCCTGATCCCCTGATGCACTTGAACAATACCTTCGCCATTATTGCAGGTACCATTGCGCTGGCCATCCTCATTGTATTGATGATCGACTGGATTCGCATTACAGCCAAGGCCACCTCTTTCGCCTTACGTACCCCAAATATCCTCTGGCCTCGAACCGGCCGTGACATTATCTGCGGTGTCGGCTTGACTATCGCAGGTGTTGGCCTGTTCGCACCCTATGACTGGTTTGCGATCCGTGAGGAATCGCCGTGGGGTTTTCCAACGTCACTGGCATGCATGATCGTTGCTCTTCTCGTTGTGGGTCTCGGGCTATGGTCACGCGGCAAGCCACTTCGCTTGTACGGGTTGATTGTCACGATTGCATGCGTATTGAAGCTTGTTACCCTTGATATTGGTTCTTTCGATTCGATCGCCAGGGTTGTAGCCTTCCTCGGCGGCGCTGCGGTATGTTTCGGAATCTCAGCTTTATATAACTATGCTGCCAAGCACTTCGATAAAGATTTGAGCCAACCTATTGCTCCTAGCAATAACACAGCCGTGGCAGCGCCGTCGACTATCCAGACACAACCTGAAGCGCGCAGGAGTGACAATTCGCAGCACAATTGACACGCTGATCGCTCTGACAGCTATTGAGCATGTGGCGCAACTGCTACACGATGACCGCGGTTTCGATCGGCTAGCGGCTATTACTGGCAAAACTCGTCGTAGCGAATCAGCGTTTCTGAATCCCTGTGCGGTTGGTTCGATAATTCCAAGACGATGTGCAAACGTTTCCTGGGGTCGGCACTTAATCGGTTCGCAACTCGTTTTTTCCGCCGCTCACATCGTCGAGAGCTAGTGCGATCTCGGTAGGCAAGGTGGCATCGGACAGTTCGATTAGGGGTTGAAGTTGGGCAAGATTACGCGGCCCAATCAAGACTGCGGTGACTTTGGGTGCATCACGCACCCAAAGCAGTGCTATTTGGGCAGGTGTTAGTTCCATGCCTTGGGCTGCAACTACCACTGCTTCGACGATGCTTGCCGACCGCTGGTTGAGATATGGCTCAACAAACCATGCTGAGTGTTCAGAAGCTGCTCGGGAACCCGGAGGTATTTGTTCGCGGTACTTCCCAGTCAGCACTCCGCGCCCAAGCCCTGACCAAGCAAAGAAACCCATCCCGAAGGCGTTGACAGCTGGTAGCACCTCAATTTCTGCTTTGCGAGCCAGCAATGAGTATTCGACTTGAGCACTCGCCAGCTTCGTACGTCCTGGTATGGCTATTTGCCAAGTAGCGGCTTGGGCAATCTGCCAACCCACAAAGTTTGAAATACCCCCGTAGCGAACATCTCCGGCTGATACCGCAGTATCGATTGCTGCCAGTGACTCGTCTAGCGGAGCCTGTCCCCAGGCGTGGAGTTGCCAAAGATCGATATAGTCGGTGTGCAAGCGCCGCAGTGATTTGTGAAGATCAGCTAGCAATGTTTGGCGTGAGGTGTCTATCGTTTGGGTGCCATCATGTTGTACGAAACCCGCTTTGGTGGAAATCACAACGTCATCGCGTCCCAAGTCGGAACGTATCAGTTTTCCTATGATTTTTTCTGAATCTCCCGCCCCGTAAGCTGCGGCAGTATCTATCAGGTTTCCCCCCGCCGCTACGAATGCTAGCGTCATCCGGCGTGCATCTTCATAGGCGGTGGCGCGACCCCATGAAAGTGTGCCCAAACCCAGATTTGAAACACTCAAACCTGAATTTCCGACTTGTCGTTGTTTCATAGCTAGGCTGCTAGAACCCCGCTGATCAGCAGTGCAGCAACTAGCCCAGCTAGCGCGAGGCGATACCAGACGAATATCTTGAACGAGTGGCTGCTGACATATTTGAGCAACCAGTGAATCACTGCGTAGCCCACTGCGAAGGCGATCAATGTTGCTAGCATGATCGGACCCCAGGCTGGGTTCGGATCAGTTTCTGCAACGTCTTTCAATTCGTATAAGCCTGATCCAAAGACGGCTGGTATTGCGAGCAGGAAGGCATATCGGGTTGCGGCGGGTCGTTTGTAGCCTAAAAACAGTCCGGCTGAGATCGTGGCTCCTGAACGCGACACTCCAGGTATCAATGCGCAGGCTTGAGCTAGACCCAGCACGATGCCATGCGGCCAAGTTAACTGTTCTAAGCTGCGTTCTTGTTTGGCAACAGAGTCGGCAGCCAACAAGATGAGACCCACGATCGCCAGCATCGCAACTGTTACCCACAAATTTCGGAAATTGGTCTCGATTTGAGATTTGAACGCCAGCCCCAGTATCACTATTGGGATAGTGCCAACTATGACCAGCCAACCAATGCGAGCATCTGGGTCGTTGCGCGGGACTTTGCCAAACAATGACATAAACCACCTGGAGATGATTCGGCCAATGTCTTTTGCGAAGTAGATGATTACCGCAGTTTCAGTGCCCAACTGGGTGATGGCAGTGAAGGCAGCGCCCGGATCATGTCCAGCGAAAAATAGTTGTCCCACGATCGACAGATGTGCGCTCGATGAGATTGGTAGAAACTCTGTCAAGCCTTGCGCAATCCCTAAAACAATGGCTTCAATCCAATCCATATTTCCTCCTGCTCGCGTCATAGCCTAGCGGCAATAGCAGATTTCGTGAGTTTCGTGGGCGGGCATTTCTATTGGCTGGCTTTCATGTGGCAGAATATTCAAGCTACAGCCCAAGTGGCGGAATGGTATACGCGGTCGGCTCAAACCCGGCTGTCCTTATGGACGTGGAGGTTCGACTCCTCTCTTGGGCACTTTTTTATTGGGGCGGGAACACCCGCCCCAATAAAAAAAATGTGTTATGTGGAGTCGAACCTGCGAAGCGACCGAACAGACTTTTCGTGGCGTTTCGGTTTATTCCGGCGCAAAGACGTTTGAAACGTGTATGTGATGTCTGTGTGTTTTGCCAGATACAATGACCGGTGGTGTTTCAAAAAATGTATGGTTCTCGCCCGAGTGAGTCTGGTAAAGCAGTGCTGCAAATGTTTAGCCTCCCGGCAACGTATCTGCTGGGTATTGTCGCGGCTGGCTGGGCAAAGGCTTGGGGTGCCAAGGTGCGGTTTGAAAGGTCTGTGGGGATGGTGGTGTGTTACGGCGCATTTGTTCCCGGAGCCGCACGCGGTGGTACAACTTTCGGGCGTACGTTCATCTCACATCAAAAAGACCAAAATGGTAACTACGTTGACCCGGGCGAATATCTGGAACCTGCCAGATACCAGGATTTGATGGAACACGAGTTTGCACATACTAGGCAATATGACCTACTGGGGCCGGTAGTCTTGGGTATCGGCTACGGGGTCAATGAGTTGATCGCAAATGCGTTTGGAGCACCGCCTGGGTGCGCGAATGTCTTCGAGCGGGCAGCAGGCTTGGAAAAAGGTGGATACACCTATTGCGGTGAAGGCAATCTGCGGTCGCTACTGCGGCGAAAGTCCGCCGACGTTAACTAGCCTTTCGAAAACCTCTGAAACTCCCTAATGGAATATTCTTGAGCGTTTGCGCCGCGGTAGCCCAAGGGCGTTACGTATCACAAAATCGAGGCAGCGTGCTGGAATGAATTTCACCAGCCAAACTCCCGGTTTTGCTCCGGCTCCGATCGCGTAGCGAACCCGTGGACAACAGGTAGTGGCGGCTCTGGCGATGGCTCTGCCAATCACTGCCGGGTCAGACCCGACGAAAGCCATGTCCTTCTGCAACTCCAGACCCTTGGCGAAACGGTTGGTGAGGGTTGCGTATGCGCCATTACCAGAGGTGGCTTTCAGGTTGTCAACAGCGATTTTGCCCCATTCGGTGCGAATCAACCCCGGTTCAATAATTACTACATCAATGCCGAACTGGCTGACTTCCTGACGTACCGCGTCGCTGAGCGCTTCCAGAGCATATTTCGTCGCGTGATACCAGCCTCCTGGAGTCATCGCGAATTTTCCGCCCATAGAGGTGATGTTTATGATTCGGCCGTTGCTTTGGCCGCGCATGATCGGCAGTACCAACTGCATCAGACGGGCAGCAGCGAAAACGTTCACTTCAAACTGTCGCCGCGCCTCAATTAGGGGAACGTCCTCAATTGCACCATACGAACCGTATCCAGCGTTATTAACCAAGATGTCGATACGTCCCTGCTCTTCAACGATTTGATTCACTCCTGCAACTAGCGCGGAGTCATCACAAACATCGATTTGGAGCAGCTGAGCACCTGCGGCTTCAAGATCATGCATGCGCTCAACTCGTCGTGCTGCTGCGTAAACTACAATGCCAAGTTCCAGTAGGATCAAGACCGCTTCATGGCCGATGCCTGATGAAGCTCCGGTGACCAGCGCTACCGGGCGGTTATTACTTTGGTGCGTATCAGGTGTTGTCATATCAGCAGCTTAGATGGAATGGTACGAGTTTTTTGAGTTTTCTGGCTTCTTTCCAACAACAAACGGATGTTTCAGACGATGCCAGCTATCAAAAAGACTAGGCTTAGACCTTGTGGCATTAACTATCGGAATCGTTGGCCTGCCTAATGTGGGCAAATCTACTCTTTTCAACGCACTCACCCGCAACGACGCGTTGGTGGCGAACTATTCCTTCGCCACCAAAGAAGCAAACAAGGGCGTGGTTGGGGTTCCTGACCCCAGACTTGAAGTATTGGCAAAGCTACACAACTCGGCAAAGATAATCCCTGCAACTGTCACCTTTGTTGACATAGCCGGAATTGTGCAGGGAGCCTCCACCGGAGAGGGCATGGGGAATGCCTTCTTGTCATTCATTCGCGAAGCTGACGCGCTGTGCCAGGTTGTGCGCGTTTTTGCAAATCCGGACGTGGTTCACGTCAGCGACCAGATCGACCCTGCTGCTGACATTGAGACGATCCGAACTGAGTTGATCCTGGCTGACCTAGCAACGATCGAGAAGGCGCTGCCGAGAATCGAGAAAGAAGCCCGGCTCAATAAAGAACGACAGCAGGTGCTGGCCGCCGTTCAACAAGCTCAAGGTGTTCTCGATTCTGGAACAGGAGTTTTCCAGGCGGGACTTGAACTGGAACCACTGGGCGAGTTGTTCTTGCTGACCGCGAAACCAAGCATCTATGTATTCAACTGTGATACCGGTGCCCTCGACGATGTAATACGGGCGCAACTGCAAGAACTTGTGGCACCTGCGGCGGCCATCTTTATCGACGCAAGAATAGAAGCTGACCTGATTGAGCTTGATCCGAGTGAGGCTCGGGAATTCCTTGCCGAAATGGGAATCGTAGAGCCAGGCTTAGACATTTTGGCGCGCGTCGGCTACCAGACGTTGGGTCTGCAAAGTTTTCTCACTGCTGGGCCTAAAGAGACCAGGGCTTGGACTATCCGCCAGGGCGCGACTGCTCCCGAAGCTGCCGGCGTTATCCATACTGACTTCCAGCGCGGCTTTATCAAGGCTGAGGTGGTCGACTATGACGACTTGATCGAACTGGGTTCTATTGCGGCGGCACGTTCAGTAGGCAAGGTTCGCATGGAAGGCAAGGACTACGTAATGAACCCCGGCGACGTCGTGGAATTTCGATTCAACGTTTAACAGCCATGGATGGGTCGGTTCATACCTAAAGTCTTCACTTCGCCATCGCTGAAATCTCGGATTCGCTATCGCTGAAATCTCGGATTCGCCATTATAAAGAAATATTCAAGAACCAGGCGTCGTGCAATTTCGATTCAACGTATGACACGCACGAACCGCCCAGCATTTCCGATCTTACGCTGTGATTGGTACCCACTGAAAAACGCTAAGTTCACGAGAACGGTAGTCTTGGCCTATGAGCAAATCGCAGGTCTTGGGATTGGAAACTGAACACATACTCACCTCGCCGCTTGATCTTCGAGCTCGGGCTCATGATGCCTCTCATTTCTTGATGCACCCGCGTGCGGTTGCAGTACCTCGAAATCCCGAAGATGTGGCTGCCTTGATGCGTGCTTGCGCCCAACGCGGTCTTAATGTGACTTTCCGATCTGGTGGCACGAGTCTGTCTGGCCAGGCGTCGACTCAGGCTGTTCTTGCTGACGTCCGTCACCACTTCGACGGCATTGAGATCTTCGATAGCGGCGCTCGCGTCCGGGTCGAACCTGGAGTCACAATCAATCAGGTTAACGCCTATCTTGCCCCTTACGCGCGCCAACTCGGGCCTGATCCGGCCAGTTCTGCTGCCTGTACCGTGGGTGGAGTGGTGGCAAATAATTCTTCAGGCATGGCATGTGGCACCCTAAATAACACCTATCAGACCTTGGAATCGATGGTCGTTGTGCTGGCTTCAGGTACAGTAATCGACACCGCAAGCGCCGATGCAAACTCCACACTAAAAGCTCTGGAGCCTGAACTCTTTGCCGGGCTTTCAAACCTTAGAAAGCGAATTCTCGACAACCCAAACTCGGTTGCCACAATTGCGCAACAGTTCTCGATGAAGAACACCATGGGGTACGGGCTCAACTCCTTCACCGATTTCAACACTCCAGCCGACATTCTTGCCCACATAATGATTGGGAGTGAGGGGACACTGGGCTTTGTAGCTTCGGCAACATTTCGTACCATCTGTGTAAAACCGGTTGCTCAAACCGGATTACTCATCTTCTCTGATCTTGCGGCGGCGAACCAAGCCTTACCCGAGCTCGTCGAAACCGAAGCCGCCACTATCGAGCTCATGGACGCAGCGTCCCTGAGAATCGGCCAGGGGTTACCCAACTGTCCGCAGCAGATCAAATCCATTAAACTCGATTCTCAAGCAGCCCTTCTTGTGGAATACCGCAGCGAAAGCACACAAGAGCTACAAGAACAACTTTCGCAAGCCGAGTCCACACTTTCACTCCTGCCCCTCGAAGTACCGGTTTCGCTAAGTGCAGATCCCGCCACTCGCAACCAACTCTGGGCTTTGCGCAAGGGTCTGTATACCGCTGTTGCTTCCGGACGTCGCGCTCGAACTACAGCCCTGCTAGAAGACGTCGTGGTACCAGTGGAGACCCTGGGTCAAACCTGCCTCGAACTGGGCGACTTGTTCCAGGAATATTCCTATCTGGATTCGGTCATCTTCGGGCATGCAAAGGATGGAAACATCCACTTCATGATTACTGACGAGTTTGATCAGCAGCTAGAACGTTATGAACGTTTCACGCTGGCCATGGTTGATCTTGTTTTGGGGCATCATGGCTCGCTCAAGGCAGAACATGGGACGGGACGGGTGATGGCACCGTTCGTCCAGCGACAATATGGCAACGAACTATATGAGGTAATGCGCCAGATTAAGCGCCTCTTTGATCCCGGTAATGTGCTCAACGCTGGGTGTGTGATCAGCGACGACCCCAAGATTCACCTGAAACACATAAAGCCAGCCGTCAACGTCGATCCGCTAGTTGATGCCTGCGTTGAATGTGGTTACTGCGAGCCGGTATGTCCGGCGCGTAGCCTCACTTTGACTCCGCGGCAACGCATCGCAGTACAACGCGAAATCGTCCTGACGAATCTTAACCAAGACCTCCACGTCGCTTCGCAACTGGAAAAAGCGTACGACTATTCAGGGCTTCAAACCTGCGCCGCCGATGGGATGTGTGCTACGGCTTGTCCGGTGGGTATCAACACAGGTGCCTATGTAAAGCAAGGCAGAGCTGCCTGTGTACCAGCGCCCGCCCAAGTGGTGTGGAATGCCGCCGCGAAACACTGGGGTGGGGCGACCCACGCCGCAAGTACTGCACTTTCGATAGCTAGTGATTTGAGTTTCGCCGCCGGTGCCATCACAGCTGTCAACAAGGCTGGACGCAGGCTCGGGGGCAAAGAATATATCCCCTTATGGTCAGACGATCTTCCCAGCGGGGGGCGAACCAGGCGCCGCCTGCCTCGGGTCAGTGAACCGGATCTAATCTACATCCCCGCATGTGTGAATTCGATGTTCGGATCCGAAACCCAAGGCGTCCAACAAGCCTTTGAAAAGCTATGTGCTAAAGCCGGAATAACCTTGCTCATCCCTGCCAATATTGACTCGCTGTGCTGCGGGACACCCTGGAGTTCAAAGGGGATGACCCCCGGATACAACACGATGGCTGCCCAAGTGATCCCTACTCTCGAAGCGGTAAGCGATCATGGTCGAATCCCGATAGTTAGCGACGCAGCAAGTTGTACCCAGGGATTTGAGCGAATGCTTGCCGAACATCCCGAAATCACCATCACCGACTGCGTCCAATTTGTCGCCGAGATGATTCTTCCGTTGATCGAAGTCGCCAAACCAGTGGATTCAATCACTTTGCATCCCACATGTTCGTCAACACAACTAGGCATCAACCCGCACGCCGAAGCCATCGCTCGCGCTGTTGCAGTGAGCGTTCATATCCCGATCAATGCCGGATGTTGTGCCTTCGCTGGTGACCGTGGAATGCTCCACCCAGAACTAACGCAGGCAGCAACCTTGGCCGAAGCTGCTGAAGTGACCTCGCTTGACTCACAGCTTCATGCGTCCTGCAATCGAACCTGCGAAATAGGTATGACCAGAGCAACCGGTAAGCCCTATCGTCACATTCTGGAAGTACTAGCCGAACTGGTTTAACTTCCCAGGCGTCGAAATCTAGCGCTACGTACGTCCAAAAAAAGCCAGAGCATAACCTACGTTGTTGCGTCATGGATCCTGCGATTTACACGCAGACAAAAAAAGAGGACAATCCCCAATTCGTCATACTGCACTTCAGTTGCAGCATCCATAACCCAAATGCTGCGTTCGTGCACCACTAGGAATGTATTGGATCCCGCGACTGGCGCGCGGGATGACTAAAAAGGGGCTGTCCATGGCTTTGGAAGCTGACAGCAGCCCGCAGCGCTGCTGCGGAATGACAGGAGAGAGCGCACAGAATGACACCCTAATTCGTCATGCTGCACTTCAGTTGCAGCATCCATAACCCGAATGCTGCGTTCGTGTCGAACCACTGATTGTTCGCAGGGTCAGCTGGCAGGCTTGGGGTTGACCCTGATGTGGCGTAGCTCAGATCCAAGGTGATTAACATCGTCCACCCGACTGGCGTGTTTGCCTAAGATAGGCTTGCCGAGTGACCGAAACATACGCTTCGACAGGTCAGCTGTTGACAGCGATGACGAACGCCGAATGGCTGGCGATGAATCCGGCGCAGTTCGACGCGATGGTAGCCGAACTAATGGCAGATCCGAAGGCTGACTTCTGGGCCAACCAGATATGGGGTCGATTAACCCAAATCGAATACCGGAAGTCAGCCAAAAAAACGGAGCCGCTGACACGGGCAGCGTTCACCCTGGCGCGCGCCAGGATGTGCCTACCGACGTCTCGACAGGATGCCAGAGGGTGGCTGCGGGAGGCGCAAAAACGAGCCGGGGTTGTTAACCTGACTGATGTGTTCGATATTGAACAGTTGCAGTCCCAGGCTAGCCAGCTGCCGCAGGTAGTCAATGGGCGATTCGCTCCGGATGCTTGCCGACCCAGCGCTTTCCAGGACGAATGCCAGGTGGTGTGCCCGAAATGCGGTGGCACAGCGGTTGAGGCGGACAAGGTGGTACGCTGCGGAAGCTGCCTTTACCGCGCTGAGTACGATGGCGACTCCGTGGCCTGGGAACAAGCCACCAGTCCCTGGTTTCAGTTGCGGCTGCTGTTGAACACGTCTACCACGCACGGCGACATCTGGGTCTACAACGTCCACCATCTTCACCAGTTGCGTTGCTATGTAGCCGCTACGGTGCGAGATGAACGTCACAGCCAGCACGCTTCTTGGTCGTCTCGGCTGCCGACATGGATGAAAACCGCAAAGAACCGCGACATGGTGTTGAAAGCGCTGGATAAGCTGGCGCAGATCGCCGCCGAATCGGGGTTGATGTAGACCGATCAATAACCGCGCGAAGAATCCGCTACCACTGCTCCAGCAATCCCCTCCAAGTATGCAGCCACAGTCATCGGTTTGGAGAACATCGGGTAGTCGTATGCAATAGCGTTGTCATGCTCAGCCTGTGAGGTAGCGGCCACAGCATCGGTTAGCGTAATGACCTCGTAGCCACGCTCATAGGCGCTACGCATCGTGGACTCAACACAGCAGTTAGTCAAGAAACCTGCCAGCACGACAGTTGTTATTCCCTTACTGCGAAGGATGAAATCGAGGTTGGTCGAACCGAAGGCATCTAAACCTCGCTTTCCTTCGAGTACGATGTCGCCTTCGACTGGTGCCATAGAATCGACGATCTCAGCTCCCCAGCCACCTTTTATGAAGGACTTCGAGCCAACAACACCGGCAAGGATGCCGTAGGGGTCGGAGTTGATTTCGTAGTAGCCCTCGTGATAGCTAATCGGGCTGTGGATGATGGTGGCGCCAGCCTCTCTTGAGGCTTGCGCGGCAGTAGCTGCATTACTCATCATGTCAGTTGAGGCCATCACTGCTGCCACGGCTTCGTGCAGGGTACCTCCTTCGGAGGTGAAGTCATTTTGAAACTCGATAAGAACAAGAGCTGTAGTTGCGGGATTCATGGGTCTCCTTTTGCCAGATCATGAGTTTCACACAGTCTAACCCAAGCCACGACCGCGCAACAGGGTACCTGGCAATTCGTATTTGCGAAATCTTGGGTTCGCCATTCCGAGAGAAAGAAAATTGTTCACTTTCTTAAGTTAGGGTAGCCTAACCTTATGAAGGTTTCGCTGCGGGATGCGCCGCTGAAATCACAAGTGGCGCTGCGGTTGGACAGCGGAGACGATGGTATAAATGATCGGTTGGCGGCACTCGGGCTGCGTGACGGTGTTGTGTTTGCAGTGCAGCAAAAAACAGCAAGTGGGGGACGAGTGGTAAAGGCGGAACAGTCTCGAATCGCCATCGGTGCTGAACTTTCTCGAAAACTCCAAGTTGAGGTATTTGAGTGAATTCAAACGCCATCCCACAGTCGGCAGTATCCGCAACATCAACGCCAGGTGAAAGTGGCCGAATGGCTACGCCAACCCTGGCACTGGTAGGCGTTGCGAACACCGGTAAAACCACACTCTTTAACGCCTTGACATCCGCTAACGCGGCGGTTGGCAATTGGCCAGGAAGCACTGTAGCGGTATCGCAAGGTGTTTGGCGCGTTTCCCAGACTACTGCGTTTAGTGAAGCAGCAGCGCTACCTTCCGTGCTGAATGTACTCGATCTTCCCGGGACATATTCGTTGGATTCGATAACTCCTGACGAGCAACTCACCCGTACTTTGCTGCTTGACACTGCAAACTCACCCGAAATCTGCGTTGTTGTCGTCGATGCCTCCAGAGTCTCGCACGGCCTATACCTACTGTCGCAGTTGCGCGAGCATCGGATCAAAGTAATGGTTGCGTTGACGATGAACGATGTGGCTGCGAAGCGAAACCTCGACATTGACCCAATTGCCTTGCTGAATGCTTTGCAGGTGCCAGTGGTAGTAGTCGACCCACGCCGGCGTAAAGGGCTGGAAACATTCGCGCAAGCTGTTTGTGAAACATTGAATGCGCCTGTCCCAACTCCACGCCCGCTACGTAGCGATGCCAGCGACGTTTTGGCGCATGACGAAGATCGTTTCACCTGGATAGCAGCCGCTGTGAAGGCAGCTTCAAAAAATCAAGATGCTGACCAGGTTTCGGTCTCAGATCGTATCGACGCCTGGTTGTTGGCTCCCTATATCGGGCAGATTATTTTCCTGGCTGTACTGTGGTTGGTTTTTCAACTCACAACCAGCGTAGCGGCTCCATTGCAGGAAGGTTTGAGTCAACTTTTCAGCGGCCCTGTCAGTGAAGGAGCAGCTTGGGCGCTTGCAGCGCTCGGGGTCGGCGAGAGCTGGGTCGAAGGACTCATCATCTCCGGACTAATTACCGGCGTCGGCATGGTGCTCACCTTCGTTCCCTTGCTGACATTGATGTTCGCATTGCTGGCAATCTTGGAAGATTCCGGATTCCTTGCCAGGGCTACAGTGATCGTTGACCGCATGATGCGCACGATAGGCCTGCCAGGCCGCGCCTTTTTGCCGCTCATAGTCGGATTCGGCTGCAACGTTCCTGGCATAAGCGCCACTCGAATTCTCACCAACTCCAAACAACGACTGTTGACCGTGATGCTGGTTCCTCTCACATCCTGCACCGCGAGGCTGACTGTATTCGTGATGGTTGGCACAGTTTTCTTTGGCCAATATGCCGGTACCGCCGTATTTCTCATGTACTTAGTCTCGGTAAATCTGGTAGTGCTTTTTGGTTATTTATTCCGTCAGTTTCTTTTCGCAAACATTCCTGCCGAGCCCTTGGCGATTGAACTGCCGCCATACCAGCTACCAAAACTGCGGCTCACCGCTGCTGCCACCTGGGTGCGACTTTCTGATTTTCTAAAAACGGCCGGAGGTGTCATTGTCGCAGCCGTTTGTGCGGTGTGGCTGCTACAGTCAATTCCGCTCAGCGCGGAATCAGCTTTCGGCGAGGTGGCTCCAAAAGATTCTGCATACGGAGCTATCGCCCGAACTCTTGCTCCGGCGTTCACCCCTACCGGTTTTGGCTCATGGGAAACCACCGCAGCGCTCATGGTCGGTTTTGTAGCAAAAGAGGCGGTGATTTCTTCTTGGGCGCAAACCTATGCGGTTCCTGCTGCAAGCGGTGAAACGGCGGCAGGAGCATTGGGCGAGAAAATCGTGGCGGCATTTGCTGAATCATCTGGGGGACACCCAGGCGCAGCAGCATTTTCTTTCATGATATTCCTGCTGATTTACTCACCTTGCGTGGCGACAATGGCTGCGCAAACCCGAGAAATCGGGAAGAAATGGACTCTGATTAGCTTCGTTATTTACCTTTTGATGGCCTACACGTTAGCTGTAGTAGTTTTCCAAGTTGGGAGGCTACTGTGGTGAATTCGCCATTAACTGCCGTTTTGGAACAAATCGGCTCTGGAGTAGGCGACATCTCTCAGATGGCCAAAAATACTGCTTTGCCAGCAGAACTGCTCCAAGCAGCGTTGACTCATCTCATCCGTACTGGCCAGATAACGGCTGACCCGCTTTCAGGGTGTCCTAAAACAGGTTGTGAACGCTGTCTTTGTGCCAGTAAGTGTGAAAAACTCAATGCCCGCCCTCCCGTATGGTTACGGCTATCGGTCGCAAAATAACCTGCTTGGGCGGCAACCGTACGTAGGTGAAGCACATTCACCACGAACACGCCAGCACGCCACCCGCAGCGGCCAGAGAAACCGTCTAAAGTAGCCAAGGTGAATCCTATTGG
This sequence comes from Propionibacteriaceae bacterium, assembly GCA_009778535.1. Taxonomy (GTDB): domain Bacteria; phylum Actinomycetota; class Actinomycetes; order Propionibacteriales; family Propionibacteriaceae; genus Propionicimonas. The sequence continues at coordinate 20,240 of WRJP01000009.1, forward strand.
AGTTTTCGATTCTGGCTTTGGGGGTTTGACTGTAGCCAGAGCTATCTTGGATCAACTGCCTAACGAGGACATGATCTATTTGGGAGATACGGCGCGCGCACCGTATGGTACGAAATCACTTCCGCAAGTGCGTGAATACTCGCTGGAATGTCTGGACTATCTAGCCGACCAAGAGGTGAAAGCCCTAGTTATCGCTTGTAACTCAGCGTCGTCGGCTGTATTGCGTGATGCCAGAGAACGTTACGACGTGCCGGTAATCGACGTGATTTTGCCATCTGCAAAACGAGCGGCCAGTCAGACTCGTAATGGGAGAGTCGGAGTTATTTGTACCCAGGCCACAGCAACTTCGGCGAGTTACGACGATGCCTTGGACGCGGTACCTGGAATAGATTTAGTGACGGCCACCTGCCCGGCATTTGTAGAGTACGTGGAAGCTGGGATAACCAGCGGAACTGAGTTGATGCAAGTTGCCCGCGACTACCTGTTGCCGCTGCGGGAAGCCGACATTGACACCTTGATTCTGGGATGCACGCACTACCCGCTCTTGCAGGGAATCATCTCCTACATCATGGGGGAGGATGTGTCCTTGGTTTCTTCCGCAGAAGAATGTGCCAAAGAAACTTACGCCCAGCTTACCGATCTTGGATTGCTTAGCGATGCCAAGACTTCCACACGACGTTTTTTAACGACTGGAGCTCCTGAACCGTTTGAAGGTATTGGTCTGCGGCTGCTGGGGGGATTCGTCAGCGAGGTGGAGCAACTTTACACGCTGTCGTAGCTGTTTTCTCCGGTACTGGGAGCGAGGCTGGTCGTAACTGCCGTGGAAGACTCATGAGAACAATCACAGTTTTGTCCCTGGCTCCAGCTAGGGTTATCACATGGTTGCAACACGCTTGGATGGCAGGGCAAAGGCGCAGCTTCGCCCAGTAACGATTACCAGAAGAT
>WRJP01000010.1 GCA_009778535.1 Propionibacteriaceae bacterium
GTCCGTTGGTTGCGATTCTTTGGGGAAAAGACGCCCAAACCCTGATTCCCAGACTTGGGACAATCCCCTACATAGCTTCCGCCCATCCGTCGCCAATGTCTTCACACGCAGGATTCTACGGTTCAAGGCCGTTCAGCAAAACCAATCAACTTCTGGAAGAACTGTCAAGTAAACCAATAGTCTGGGCATAGCCGTCCGGCGTCAGCACAATCCAACCCGCAGGGCACCTTGGTCGCAACCAAGCGCCACAACCGAGATGTTTAACCTACCGCGGCAATCAGCGCTTCTATTGCGGTTTCCCAGCGCTTCACCAACGCAGCCGTGTCGAAGTATTCAGGCACTTGATCCTGAATTATCTCAATCAGCGTCTCGGTTTGCGTTTGCTGGCATAAAAGAACTTTGACCATGGTCTTTGGCGCACCCTCGGATGCATACCAACTGAATCTGATCTCCTCTAATGGGTGATAGGAACGAATCACTCCGTATTTACCATCATCGGAACGCCAACCATCGCCTTTGTCGCCCAACACAGCTCCCGGACCCAATAAGGCCGCAGCGCCCGTTGGGGAGACGATTGACTTCCAAATGTCATTAACTGGTTTGGACACCGACCGACTGACATTTACGACGGTGGTGCCCGAAACACCCGAAGGGGTATCACCCGATACCGGAAAAGTCATGGAACCCTCACTTCGTTGCGAATCTCCAAGTTAAGCGACACCCTAGCGAACCTGGTCGAAATCGGGAAGTGTTTTCGGTGAAAAGCCCAGGAAACGAGACGGAAAATCTGCGTGTCGCTACCAACGAGTTGCTCGTGGTGCGGGTTGAATAGAGACAACCGAACCAGGTATGAGATGGTTCGGTTTTTGGTCGCTTCGTCCCCCACTTTCTTGTTGCATTTGGTATAGATGTTGCAGATGTTTCACCTGATGTAAACTCCCGAAAAATTGTCTACGCGACACGCCGATAAAACTAAAATTCTTTTTGAAAAAGGCTTGCGTCTTGGCGGGAAAGCGAGTAGAAATGTTCTATGCCAATCCGGTAGCCCCGCAAGGGAATACCGAAGAAGCAGTCAGGAAGCGGTACGAAACTCCCGGGCTAGCAGAGCAATCTGCGGGCGCTCGTTAGGACAGACTGAGCGAGACATTCGGACGACCTGAGGTTAGGGAAATGTTCGCCCGTAACCAGCCGGAGGCCGAACCAACTCATACTTGGTTCGGCCTTCTTGGTTGCTTACGCTTAGGTTCCAATACGCCGTCCCTAGAGTCGATATTCAACCTGTCGAAGCTACTCAGCGCGAAGGGTAGATGGCATGATGGAAAGATGCAGATTATTGGAGTGCTGAATCCCGCAGCGCCTGCGGTGTTTTCGGTGCAGCTAGCCCACGGAGCCGACCCGCATCAGTTGGCGTACGAACGTGGTTTTCGCATCATCCGACCGCTGTCTGTCAACGGTGCCGCACCTGACATCAATTTCAAAGTGCAACTTGTACCCGTCACTAAAACCGACTCGAATAGCAGCGCAAGTCTCCCAACCGTCGAAGTGGGTCTGCCAGACGAAAAACCTGAGCCGCGACAACGCATCGCTGCATATGCGATTGTGCTTTCCGCACGCGGGTTACTGGCCACCGAATTTTCTGATCGAACCGCAGTTAGCGGCCAATGGGGGCTTCCCGGAGGCGGAATCCAAGAAGGTGAAACCCCAAGTCAAGCTGTTATTAGAGAAGCCATTGAAGAAACTGGACAAAGCCTTGAACTCACTCAACTAATCGACATCCAAACCGACCACTGGGTCGGACTGTCTCCCTTTAACAAGGTTGAGGACTTCCACGCAGTTCGGATTATCTACACCGGATTGTGCCCGAATCCGCGCGACATCGTGATTAACGATACCGATGGCACCACCTCAGCCGCCGCTTGGATTGAGCTGGACGGTTGGGGTGCCGTCAACTGGACAAGGGCGGCTAGGACACTGCTAAATCGTCACATGGGACGGATTCAGCACGGCTGGGATAATAACAAACTAGCTGCGCTGGAAATAGGACAGGATTCGCAGCAATTCGATGTAGAGCCAAACCATGGTGACAACTAATCCGAAAGATGCCCGCCAAGACTCGTTCGCTGGAGCCTGATTCCTGACACCATCTTCAATTCTCTCGAAATCCAACAGCAGGTTGAACACGGCCAGACCAACACCCAACGCCGAGATGAGCATTGCCAGCGCTCCGGCTCCCGGGCCAATCCCAATGATTCCGGTATGAATGCCAAAAATGGCAAGAATGAAATTAACGAAATACACCGCGGCAAGTGCGATAGTTCCGACAATCACCATCTTGCGGAGCCTGCCGGTTACGCGGATTCGCAGGAAGTGGTAACCGGCGAGAACTACACCAGCAGTCACAAACGTGCCAAAAACTGCTGGAAAAATAATGCCCGGGTAGATCGTGTCAAAAGTTTTCGAGATCGCGCCCAAAAACACGCCTTCAACCACTGAATAGAGTAGGACGAATGCGGGATTCACATTGCGACGAGCACTCACCAAGAAAACTGTTCCAAAAGCCGCCAAGCCGCAGACTGCCGTTACTGGCCAAAGCGCAGTGATCGGAAGAAAAACCATGGTCAGCGCTGCAACAGCAATCATCAGCCCCATCGTTATCGCCGACTTTGCCAACACATCGTCGATGGTCATCACTCCAGCAGGTGCCTGTTGCGCAGGCTGTTGTGGAACAAAACCACCAGCAGGCGGCTGATAGTAACCCGCTTGCGGGGGGTAAGCCCCTGGCGCTTCAGCTTGGAAGTTTGGCTGTCCATAAGCAGGGTAAGTCTGCTGTGGTTGCGTCTGAAAAGCGTCAGCCTTCGACAAAACTGGATTCTTGCTAGCTATCATGTCATCCTCCTACCCTGCATTGTACCCTCTCCCCCAAGCATCTTGGCGGCGGCCGTGGTATTGACCGACCACCTCTTTGCCAACCGGCACGTTAAGAGCAACTAGCGGGAGAAGGACACAACACGCCAAAGGTATGGAATGCTATAGGTGTGGACTTTTTCAATCTATATGCACACGGCTTTGTTCGCGTTGCAGCTTGTAATTTCCCGATAACGCTAGCGCAACCCCAAAAAAACGCCGAAGCTGTGGCCGACTACACAAAAAAGCTGTCGCAAGCCTCAGTAGCGCTCGCTGTATTCCCGCAACGCTGTCTTAGCGGATATTCCCTCGACGATCTGCTACTGCAAGACACTTTGCTCGATGGCACCCAATCAGCCTTCTCTTGGCTGACTCAAGCCACAAAAGACTTTAAAACGGTGATCATCGTCGGTGCGCCACTGCGCCATCTCAACCGTGTCTACGACTGCGCAGTTGCTCTCTACGGTGGAACCATCCTCGGAGTGGTTCCAAAGTCATATGCCCCTTCACATCATGAGTTGTATGAACGCCGTCAAATCACCCCTGGCGACGATCAAGGTACCCAAATCAAGTTGGCCGGACAAACCGTACCCTTTGGAACGAATCTGATATTCGCGGCAACTAACCTGCCCGAATTCGCATTTAGCATCGAGATTTCCGACGATTCGCAAGTACCGATTCCACCTTCGGCTGCTGCCGCTATGGCCGGAGCAACCCTGATCGCCAATCCTTCCAGTTCGCCAACGAGCGTCGGAAAAGCAGCAGAGCGAAAGAAACACTGCGAAAGTAGTTCAGCTAGACTCATCGCCGGATACCTACTTGCAACCGCCGGAGCCGGAGAATCCTCTACCGACCTGGCCTGGGACGGACAAACGCTAATTTACGAAGCGGGCACACTTTTGGCGCAATCAGCGTCATTCTCCCCACATCGTCAAGCCGCAATCGCTGATGTCGATTTGGGTATGCTCTGTCACCAACGGCAACGACTCGGCACCTTCGATGACTGCGAACGCAATCATGCAGACCTGACGATGTCATTCCGCAGGATTGAATTTGAATTGGCGATTCCCGCCGGCGACTTGGGATTGCAGCGAAAAGTTTCTCGCTTCCCATTTATTTCAGAGGCTCCCACCCAGCACGGCGCAGATTGCAAAGAAGTACTCAATATCCAAGTCAGCGCGCTAGCACAGCGACTCCAAGCCATCGGCAACCCGAAAATCATCTTGGGAATTTCTGGAGGCTTGGATTCCACCCACGCACTGATCGTCGCAGCCAAAGCGATGGATAGATTGCACCGACCCCGCACCGACATTTTAGGCTTCACCATGCCAGGGTTCGCCACCTCGGCTCACACTAAAGCTAATGCAACCTCACTAGCTCACGCACTAGGAATTACATTTTCCGAACTGGATATTCGACCGGCAGCAAATCTAATGCTCCGCGAACTCGAAAACCCATTTGCAGCCGGTGAAAAAGTTTACGATGTCACCTTTGAAAACGTTCAAGCTGGCCTTCGCACCGATTTTCTGTTCAGACTAGCCAATCAGCGCGGCGGAATCGTCTTGGGAACCGGAGACATGTCAGAACTGGCGCTGGGATGGTGTACCTACGGAGTTGGCGACCAGATGTCTCATTACAACGCAAACGCAGGGGTTCCAAAGACCTTCATCAAGGAATTCCTACGCTGGGTGATCAACGCTGGGATATTTGGAAAATCAGTCACAATCACTCTAAAAGCTATTCTCGAAACCGAAATTTCCCCTGAGTTGATACCTGCTACCGAAACTGCTGCTGTGCAATCTACCGAAGCAACGATCGGCCCATTTGACCTACAAGATTTCAATCTTTTCTACACACTGCGCCACGGCATGAAACCTACCAAGATTGCATTTTTGGCCTGGCATGCCTGGAATGACGCGACGACCGGTTCGTGGCCAAGTGGCTACCCCGAAGCGGAGCGAAATGCGTATGACATGGCGACGATCAAGAAATGGTTGAAGGTGTTCTGTCAGCGCTTCTTCGGTTTTGCCCAGTTCAAACGTTCTGCCTCCCCAAATGGCCCGAAGGTCTTTAGCGCCGGTTCGCTTTCCCCACGCGGCGACTGGCGGATGCCATCCGACATATCGGCAAAGCTCTGGCTGCAAGATACCTACCGTATCCCTGACAAAGGTTCGATCCGCAGACTTGAGCCCGTCGATTGGAATCACGAGTAACAGGCAGAAGCTCGTGTCTTGATACACAAACCTACGGTTTGCACCGAGTCAGTGGTGTCTGGTCAGCCAGTGGGCGAGGAGTTCTTCTTTTTGGGCTTATCTGAGCGCGCGTCGTGTCGCTTGCTCTTTTGATGCCTTTGATCGCGGTAACCCCCGTCAGGAGCACCAAGCCCGGGAACTGGAACATCGTGGGTGTGGTAACCCCTACCGTGACAGGTTTCACAGGCGACCGTGAATGCTTCCGCTAAGCCAGTGCCGATCTTCTTCCGGGTCAGTTGCACCAACCCAAGTGAAGTCACTTCGGCGACCTGATGTCTGGTTCGGTCTCGGCTCAAACACTCAACCAAGCGCCGCAGCAACAATTCGCGGTTGCTCGACAGCACCATATCGATGAAGTCAATTACGACGATGCCCCCGATGTCACGCAGCCGCAACTGCCGTACGATCTCCTCGGCAGCTTCCAAGTTGTTCGAGGTTACCGTGGCTTCCAGATTCCCTTGAGTGCCAGTGAACTTACCGGTGTTTACATCAATGACGGTCATAGCCTCAGTACGGTCGATAATCAGCGATCCGCCTGAAGGCAGGAAAACCTTACGCTCTAAAGCCTTTGCCACCTGCTCTTGAATCCGGTAGTGGTCAAAAAGATCGCCTTGCTCCTCGCGCCGCCAGCGCAGCAGCCTATCCCGCAAATGTCCGGCGACATGCGCAACATAGGCATCTACGGTCTCCCAAGCGTCATTGGCCGCGCCAGACCCGTCAACCACCAGCGAACTGAAATCTTCAGTGAACAGATCGCGCACAATCCGCACCGTCAAATCTGGTTCGGTGTAAAGCAATTTCGGCGGCGACGCAGTTTCAGCTTTCTTGGAAATGACTTCCCACTGTGCCTTCAAACGATTTACGTCATGCACCAATTCTTCCTCGACGGCGCCCTCAGCGGCCGTACGAATAATCACCGACGCTTGTGGGTCAATCAAGTTGTCCAGGATTTCCTTCAAACGGCGGCGCTCTGGCTCGGGGAGTTTACGCGAAATTCCCGACAAATGTCCGCCAGGTGAATAGACCAAATATCTTCCTGGCAAGGACAGATGCGCCGTTAGCCTGGCTCCTTTTGCACCTACTGGGTCTTTGCTGACTTGCACTATGACGCTCTGGCCGGATTGAAAGACCTGTTCTATCTTCTTCTCGGCACCTTCCTCGCCGAAGGCATCCCAATCGACTTCACCGGCGTACAACACCGCATTCCGGCCGCGCCCAATGTCGATGAATGCAGCTTCCATCGAAGGCAGAACATTCTGAACCTTCCCAAGGTAGATGTTCCCGATCATCGACGCATGGGAAACTTGATCTACGTAATGCTCAACCAGGATGCCATCTTCGAGTACCGCCAACTGCGAGTATGTCTCAGTCTGGCGAATCAACAACGTGCGATCAACTGACTCGCGCCGCGCCAAGAACTCGCTTTCGGAAAGTATCAGTGACCTGCGTCGTCCCAACGAACGACCTTCACGACGACGCTGTTTCTTTGCCTCGACCCGCGTAGAACCCTCGATTCCTGCAACTTCTTCATTCGTATCGGGCGTAGCTGGTTTCGGGTCACGTATCCGCACACTGACGACTTTCGGATCATCGTCCCCTTCTGTGGCATCTTCACCACGGCGGCGACGACGGCGACGGCGGACATTGACCTCGGTGCCATGAGCGTCAGAATCCGCAGACTGCGATTCAGCGGGTTTTTCCACCTCAGCCTCAATCTCAGTCTCCGCACCTGTGCGACGGCGACGACGACCTCCACGCCTGCGTCGTCTTGGATGCGGGTCAGAGCCGTCTTGAGACGGTTCTGACTGGGCGGAGTTAGCGCTCGCGTCAACTGTCTCTGCGGTACCTGAGATCGCTGCTGCTAAAGATTCCAACACTTGATCTGGAGATTCGGCAACCAGGCCGAAAGCCGCAAGCTGGGCAGTTTTCCTACGTGTCCTCGCGGGCTTTGCAGTCGCCTCGGCCTCGGTGATAGCCGCAGCGACAGCATCGAGGTCAGGCGCAGCTTCAGCGGCGGCTTTACGGGAGTTGGCCGTCCTGCTGGCACGTTTCTTGACCGGTGGAGTTTCTGGTTCCGCAGCTTCGAGGGGCGTGTCTGCTGCAACCTTTCTAGCACGGCGCGACGTTTTCTTTTCAACTGTCGCCGCCACTACAGCGGGCGGCTCGACCGTTTCTGCTGCTTGGGCCTTGGTAGTTCGACGTCGTCTGACTGGTTTTGCCGCAGCTTCTGGGGCAGTGCTTTCCGACTTTAACCCAGCAGGGGCACTTGCCTGCGCCTGGGGTTCATCAGCAGCGGCGGCAACTTTTCGCCGTCGGGTTGTGGCTGGTTTCTCCTGTGCAGTAACTTCGGTAGCTTCCGTTGCTGGACGGCGGCGCGCCCTGGCGGGTTTGGGTTCTTGGTCGGACACAGGCGTTGCATCCGGAGGGCCAGCAGGGCGGGATGCACTGCGTCGTCTTGTAGTACTAGTAGTAGGGGGTATATCTCCCCCGGCGGCTGTATCCGAGTCGAGCATCTGCTCTCCTTCATGCGACACCATTTGTCGCTGTTCATCCGTCCAGCGCATCCTCATGCGACTGTCGGCAAGTCTTCTCAGGTCATAGCCGGTTTCCCCCGCGGTCGAAATCTCGTCGCGGTAAGGATCGCAGCTACCGAACTGTCACTTCGGCGTTTGACCAAGAGTCTCTTACAACTCTCAAACGGTATTATGTCACAAATAAACAACGATTTCGTCAATCCGCTTGCCAAATAGACATTTCCGTGGTTAAAGAGTCAAGTACTACTCCAGTTACCCATATTCCCTGTGCCAATCGTGTCGCTGCTACGTAGTCTGAACCAGAAAGCGTCGGTTCGATTTGTTGCATCCCTTTGACAATGTCGGCTGGCCGCAGCGTTGGAGTCGTATTCATGGTAACTGCGTGCAGTCCAGGAAGTTCGGCGCACACTTCAATCCCCACTACTGCCGGACGAATATCGAACTCTCCCAACCCGCGCTTTCCCATGCGTTCGACCACGACTGATTCCGACCCAATCAGGGCGGCAACAGCCGCGTCGAGCCGATCAGTTTCCCATTCGATAGCCCACAGTGAATGCGTCAAACTCTCAGTGAGCGGTGTCTTAGCTGCAACGCCTGCCTTCGTGATCTGAAAACCGGCTGGAAGCACTGCATTAAGGCTATCCTGCAAAGTATCTGGGTCAACTGGTGCCTGAAGGCCAATCTCCAGATACTCCGCCAAACTCATGACCGAAGTAGGAACTGCATTCTGGTATGAAATTCTCGGATGCGGTGTGAATCCGGACGAGTACGCCATCGGTACGTCCGCCCGCCGCAGTGCCCGTTCAAACGCCCGAGCGAAATCCTGGTGGGAAGCGTAACGGGCTCGGCCTTGTTTCGTGTATCGCAACCTGATTCGCTGGACTGGCGGCGGCTGCTGTTTGGGGAGTCGTTTTGCCTGCCTCATGGCTGCTCCTGATTGCGAGGCTGCGGCGAACTAGCTAAGGCTGCAATTCGAGTCTCAACGCCCAAACCAGTACACACTCCGCAGTCGTAACAGCCCGCCCAGCGGCAATCAGCCACCTCGCCGCCGCTGCGCGCCGCCTCCCAGTCCTGCCACAGCCAATCTGCATCAAGTCCAACGTCAAGGTGACCCCACGGAAGTACTTCTTCGCGGGCGCGTTCCCGAGTCGTATACCAGTCCAAATCCAAACCGGCTGCTGCAAGTGCGTCCAGCCAGCGTTGGTAGGAGAAATGTTCCCGCCAACCATCGAAACGTCCGCCCGCGCGCCAAACAGCTTCGATTACCTTTCCCAGCCGCCGGTCTCCTCGACTCAGTAGCCCCTCCACCATTGCTTGTTCACCCACACCATAGCGAAGCGTGATCGCTCTGCCATATTGACGATTGGAACGCACCCTTTCTTTGAGCGCTTGAATGCGGGCGTTAATGGTCGAAAAATCGCACTGCGGCGCCCATTGAAACGGTGTCATTGGTTTTGGAATATATCCTCCGATGTTTAAGGTGCAGCCAACATCGCGCGTACCGGCGGCTTTTCGCCCGGTTTCGATGACCCGAAACGCTAGATCGGCGATAGCCAATACATCGTCATCGGTTTCGGTCGGCAGTCCGCACATGAAATACAACTTCACTTGCCGCCAACCTTGCGAGAAGGCGATCTCGATGGTGCGAATCAGATCATCTTCGGTAACCATCTTGTTGATGACCTGCCGCATTCGGTCTGTCCCGCCTTCAGGCGCGAAGGTAAGCCCAGTGCGGCGGCCATTACGCACCAACTCGTTAGCTAGCTCGACGTTGAACGCATCCACTCTGGTGCTCGGCAGTGAAAGCGAGACGAATGTGTCGCCATATCGGTCGGCCAAATCCCTAGCAATCTCAGTGATTTCGCTGTGATCGGCGCTGGAAAGACTCAGCAATCCCACCTCGTCAAGCCCGGTCGCAGCCAGCCCGCATTCAACCAGTGCCGCGACTTTCTGAATGCTGCGTTCCCGCACCGGACGCGTCACCATACCGGCCTGACAGAACCGGCAGCCGCGTGTACAGCCACGAAAGATTTCCACGCTATAGCGTTCATGGACAGTTTGTGCCAGCGGCACAATGGGCTGGCGGGGGTACAACCAGGCATCGAGATCAGCAAGAACGTGTTTACTCACCTGGACGGGCACCTCGGCGCGATTAGGTAGCACTGCGGCAATCTGACCTGACGGGGTATAGCTGACATCATAGAAACGCGGAACATACATCAGACCGGCTTTTGCCAAGTTCAACAGCAACAGGTCACGGTTGATACCGCCGTAAGTTTGTTTATGCTCGCGTATCATTTCCGAGATTCGCAGCGCGGCTTGCTCACCGTCCCCCAGTACGACTCCATCCAAGAAATCGGCCATCGGCTCGGGGTTGAACATCGCATGTCCGCCGGCGATCACTAGCGGGTCGTCATCGGAACGCTCCCAGGTGTGGAGTCCGATTTTTGCCAAGTCGAGTAGTTCCAGCAGATTCGTATAGCCAAGTTCGGTGGAAAAACTGACTCCTAGCACATCAAAGTCTCTCAAACTCCGGTGATTCTCCAAGCTGAAAGCCGGAATATCGCTAGCTCGCAGCCCAGCAGCGAGGTCGGGAAGGGCTGAGAATGCACGCTCAGCTAGAAGCCAATCAGAGTCGGCGAAGATCGCGCCGGGAGCCGATGCGTAGTCATTCAGCAGTTCATACAGAATCATCAAACCCTGATTAGATTGCCCGACTTCATAGGTGTCCGGGTAGCACAGCACCCAACGCACAGTTGCCAAGTCAAAGTCTTTGACGATCGAGTTAACCTCTCCCCCGACGTATTGCACGGGGCGTTGCACCTTGGCCAGCAGTGGCTCAAGTTGTTTGAATAATGATGTCATCGTCAGCGCAATTTCTGTTCCGCATATGCATGTGGCGTATGTTTATCTGCTGCGGATGACGCCACTGGCAAGCCCATCCGATTCGCTAGCCACACTAACAGCGCTGCGGCTCCCAGACATATTCCCAGTGGCACCAATACCTCCACAGAGCCAACCCCTGCTTCCCGGTTGAACATGTCGGCTAAATCCGAGAAAGGCATGAAGGCTTCTGCCGCTAGGTTGTGGATGATGTGAAACCCGATCGCGGCTTCCAACCCGCCAGTGCGCCACACCAGCACGGCAGCAAGTAGTCCGAATGTCAGATAGAAGATGTTCAGCCAAATATCTCCAGCCCCATGCAACACCATAAAAAACAGTCCTTGGGTAAGACCAGCGACACCCAACCCCAGCAAGGGCGAAGAAAACCACGAACCGATACTGCGAAAAACTAACCCTCTGAACACAATCTCTTCGGCGGCCGCTTGGAAAGGCGTAGTGAAGACAATAACCAAGATGACGGACACCCCATTCGGTTGCCATACCAGATCATCTGGTCCTTCCGTAAATAACTCGTAGCCAATGATTGCCAGCTCAAAGGGAATTATGATCAACAAGAAACGTCCAAACAGACCCCAGCGAAACTTTCCGGTTATCGAGAACAGATATGCCACTTGTTGTCCGAACAAAAACCGATGCAGTACCACAGCTAAGGGAATGCACGCCATGATGGAAATATTGTTAACAGCGAACAGCTCCAACGTGCCTTCGACTTCCCAGTCTTCAGTGAATTTGAGCCAATCAAGCCCTAGTGCAGCGATCGCAATAAGAAGGACAATCAGCATTATCAAAAATCCGCCAACTACCACTGAAGCCAGGCTCACAGCCGGTTTCCAGGCGCGAAATGCAGGTGCTCGGTAGAAGTTGAAATATTCTCTTGGCTGTTCGGGAAGCGGACTGGGAGTCGTTTCTGGCAACCGGTAGTACGCAAGAGGGTATGCCGCGCCAGGGTGTGGCTCTCCGGTAGCGGAAGGGTACCCGGGTAGAACTGGCGCTGGTCGCCCCACTGGGACAGCTGGGTAGCTAGGTGGAACTTGCTGATATTGACCAGGCGATAGTGGCGGCTGCGGCTGGTAGTAGAGCGGCGGTGGTGGTACCGGCTGATAGTAGCCAGGTTGAAACTGTGGCTCAGTCAGAACCCGATCTTGCGGGTATAGCTCTCCTACATCCTGATACGGGTAATGAGCCGACCGAACACCTTGGGGAGGTTGCGGCGCAGTAGGAGTTGGTGCATTAGTTTGATCACCAAGGTTGTTCTGGAATTCTTGCCTGGTCATCATCCTCCCTTGCGCCCAATAGCGTTCTCGCCTCACCCGCAGCATAGACCGAACCCGCGATTAGGATGCCTGCTCCAACACCGGCAGCATCAGCCAACCGTACCGCCTCATCGATGGCAGCTTCCATGTCAGCGGTTGCGTGAATCCGGTCTGAATCAAAATACGCCTGGGCTTTTTCACTCAACTCCTCGGGAGTCAATGCACGATTGGTCGATTTCATTCCAGTAACCACCACTTCCGCCATTTGATCTGAAAAAATCTCAAGAACCGCGTCGACATCTTTGTCGCGCATCATTGCAACTATTCCAATCAGCTGGGTGAAAGCAAATGCTTCAGCCATTCCGCCCATCGTGGCTAGGGCGCCGTGCGGATTATGGCAGGTGTCCAACACAATCGTCGGAGAGCGGCGGACGACTTCAAGGCGAGCCGGAATCTTAGCTTGCAGCAGTCCTTCGGCGACTACTTCGTCGGCAAGCGGGCGTCCCCCTAGAAACTCTGCAACGGCTGCGGTGGCCAAGGCTGCATTGTTGGCCATATGTTCCCCGAATAGCGGCAGGAATAAGTCATTCATCGCCCCTGATATGGAGTCAATGCTGATGAGTTGACCTCCGGCAGCAGGTAGGCGTTTCATCAACTTGAAATCTATGCCTTCCAGTACGGCTTTCACTCCGCACTGCGCCGCTCTACCTAGCAATACCTTGGCAGCCTCTGGATGCTGCTGGGCGAAAACTGCCCGAGCACCTGCTTTGATGATTCCAGCTTTTTCACCTGCGATTTCAGCAAGCGTTGAGCCTAGTAAGTGGGTGTGGTCGAAAGCTATAGGGCAGATAACGGCAACTTGTGCATCAGCTACGTTGGTGGCATCCCAGGCTCCACCCATTCCCACCTCAATGACTGCTACATCGACACCAGCTTGCGCAAATGCCTCAAAACCCAGGCCAACCATCACTTCATAGAAGGTCAGTAACGTGCCGTCGCCGCACTTAGCCTCTGCCATTTCGACCAGCGGCATCACGTCAGCAACCAGGGCATCGAACGCTTCATCGGTTATGGGTTCACCATCGATATGAATGCGCTCGTTTATTTTCTCCAAGTGGGGACTTGTGAATCGCCCGACCCGCAGCCCGCATGCTCGCAAGATCGAATCGATCATGATGGCCGTTGACCCTTTGCCATTGGTTCCAGCGATTTGAATGACGGGATACCCCTGCTGTGGCGAGCCCAGCAGTTCGGTGAGCGCTGAAATTCGTTCTAAGCCTTTTGCAACCTGATGCTCTGGCCAACGGGCGCTAAGCGAATCGACGATTTCTCTATGTGTTTTCATGTTAGTTCGATACTACCTTGAAAAAAGAACCCAGTTCTGGCCGTAGCGTTCATAAATCACCGAAGCTGGCAATGGCTAGGTATACTCTTTGGGTGCCTAAATTCGAGTTTGACCAGCTTCAGCCCTGGATTACCTTGTTGGCACGGCTCATTTTAGGTGGAGTACTCTTCTATGCTGGCATCCAAAAAGTTGGAAATTTCGATGCGTCGATTCTGGCAGTACGACGGTTCCAGATTCTGCCATTTGAGCTAACTACTCTTGCCGGAATTGCTTTACCGATCATAGAGATAACGATTGGCCTGCTCCTGATCACCGGTACCTTCACCAGGCTAGCTGCCCTAGCTGGGACGGCTCTCATGGTGGCATTCATCATCGGGATTATCTCGGTCTGGGTCAGAGGCATTTCGATCGATTGCGGCTGTTTCGGCTCCGGCGCTGAAGTTGACGCGTCCGAGACTACGTATTTAGAGGATACGCTGCGCGATGTCGGACTGCTGGCGTGCGGAGTATGGGCGATGTGGAAACCCAAATCAAAGCTGGCTCTTGACCAGTTCCTCTTTGTTGACCCTATTGAACCTGTCGAACTAGAAGAAGAAGTAGCAGATGACTAACGCGAGGCAACGGCTTCATGAACGCAAACAAGCCGAAATTAAGCGCAAGAAGCGGCTGCGAACTGCCGTCGTCATTGTCATCGTCTTAGCTTTAATAGGCGGCACAGCGAGTATATTACTGGCCTACCAACAATCATTGCCGCCGGTGCCTACAGCTAATCCCAGCGGTGCCGCAACGACTAATCCTGGCATCCCCCCGAATGCGAGCGCCACCAATAATGGCATCGCTGTTAACCACGCCAGTGGTGTACCCCTCGTCGAAATTTTCTCAGACTATCAATGTGGTCACTGTGAACAGCTTGAAAGAGATGCTGGACAGTCATTCGCAGCGCTGGCAGCCTCAAACCAGATTCAACTGGTAATCCGCACCCGAACTTTCATGGATGCTAGCTGGAAAAATTCGCTTTCGACCGATAGCGCGGTCGGCGCGGCCTGTGCAGACTTTGCCGGAGCCTATCTTAAATACCACCAAGGGGTGTATGCAGGCATGGCGACGATGCACAGCGCCGCTGACTATGCTCCATATCTGCGGGAGACGCTGCCGATTCAGGCGGGAATCAGCGGACTGGCGCTGACCGATTTTCAGAAATGTTACGACACCAAGCAAACGCACGGGTTCGTGCGCCTTGTTAATGAAACCGCCCACAAAGATGGGTTCGATACCACCCCGACAGTCTTGGTTAACGGGAAAGAGCTAAACACTGCCCTGGCGCATAATCTCTCCCCGGAAGATTTGATGGCGTTGATCAATACGACGAAATAGGAATACAAATGGCGAAAAAAATAAAGAAGACCCCGATTACTACCCAAACCCATAAGGAACGGTTGCGGAAGCAGTCCGAGGAAGCCAGAGCTAAAGCTGCTCGCATCAGACGCATTGTGGTTGGTACAGCGATATTGCTGGGCGTGGTACTGGTAGTCGTCTTTATTTTCGTCGTCATCGGTCAAATGCAGAAAAACGAGTTGATGAACTCGGTAACCCCCGCTGATGCTAATGAAGAACGCACCGCGATGCAGATAGCTCCAGGCATGGCCAAAGCTGCGGCACCGAACGTCGGGTTGTACTTCGACTACCAATGCTCGGGCTGTGCTGATTTGGAGAAAGCGATTGGGACGGAATTGTTCCGGTTAGCCAACAGTGGCGACATCAATCTTCAACTTCATACCGTAACCGGCCTAGATTACTATTACGGCAGTGGCTCGGACTCCACAAAGGCAGCTATCGGCGCGACTTGTGCCGCCCATGTGGGAGGTAACGAGGTCTACCAGAAGTATCACCAAGCGATCTTCACCTACTACGCCGGCGCGGAGGGCTACACGGATGCAACCCTGTTAACGCTGCCGCAGGTCGCGGGGCTGCCGGAAGATAAGCAGGATGCCTTTGACCAGTGCTACAACGATAAACTCACCAAGGGTTTCGTTGATGGCATGAGTGCCGCCAGCTTCAAGGACGGCATAACAGGTACCCCCACAATTTCGATCAACGGCACGATGTTCACCGACTACACCGGCATCGACACCGATGTACTTGCCTGGATTACGGAGCGAGCCAAGTAAACTACCGCTCCGCTCGTGCTAGTTGAGTAGCGCCGGATTCGCCGCTCTGTAGAACCACTCACACAAGAGTAAGGATTTCGGCACCGTCGTCGGTGACGACCAAGGTGTGTTCAAACTGGGCGCAGCGGGAACCGTCTCGGGTCACCACAGTCCAGCCGTCCTTCCAAACTCGATTGCTGGCATCGCCCAAGGTCAGCATAGGTTCGATGGTGAAGGTCATTCCGACCTCAATGAGGGTTTGTTGCTCGGGCTCGTCGTAATGCGGAATCACCAGGCCGGAGTGGAAAGCAGTATGAACGCCATGTCCGGTGTATTCGCGCACCACTCCGTAATCGAAACGCTTTGCGAATGCCTCGATGACCCGTCCGATGACCGAAATCTCCCGCCCTGGTTTGACCGCCTTGATTCCCCGCATCAGTGCCTCATGCGTACGCTGTGACAATAGCTGTGAGGCTTCGTCAACCTCCCCAACCATAAATGTCGCACAGGTGTCGCCATGAACTCCATTGATATACGACGTGACGTCGATCTTCACAATATCGCCATCTTGCAGCGGCCGCGCATCGGGAATGCCGTGACAAATCACTTCATTCACTGACGTGCAACACGATTTGGGGAAACCACGGTAATCCAGCGTTGCTGGATAAGCGCCGTGATCACACAAATACTCGTGGACGAGGGCATCTATCGCATCCGTAGTTACCCCAGGAGCCACAACTTTCCCCGCTTCGGTCATAGCGCGTGCCGCAATCTGGCCAGCAAAACGCATCTGTTCAATCACTTCCGCGCTCTGCACATCTGAACCCTCATATCGCTCTGGACGTAGATCACCGACATAGGACGGGCGTGGGATGCTAGCTGGAACCGAACGCATTCCAGAAATCGGGTAAGGCTTGATCGCGTGCATGAAGCCGATCATATCGGGTCTGGTAAATACTCGAAGGCTTGCTCAGTCGGTAACTTGGTAACCCACGTCGACTGAGGATTCATATAGTGCTGTATGACCAGGCTCTAGCCAACAAGCGCCATATCGATAGCGTCACGAATGAACTGAGAGCGTGTCTTGTTTTCTGTTCGTGATGCTTCATCAAGTTGGGCTAGCCGGTCAGGATCCATCCTGAAACGAATCATAACTGAAGCTTTGTCTCCTACTTCAAGTGGGCGACCACGTAAGCGTCGTTTGGGTAGCGAATCCAGATACTCAACGCTGTATCCGCGGCGCGCTTCAGCGGCATCGGCTTCGTAAAGCGCTATCTCCTGTGGCGTGAACTCATCAGTTGTCATTTTCATCATCTTCTTCATAGGTATTTGTGCCATGCGGGTGTCAAGTTGTCAGAATGGATACATACCGCTTCCTCACCCTCCCACAGCGGATGATCAACGATTACTTCAAGCGGGCGACCCACTGTGTCGAAACCTATATATAAAAGTTTCAGTGGGTCTTCTCGTAGCTCAATGATCGTGCGGGCGTTGTTTATGACGTGCAGCGAGTCAATACGAGCAACACCGTGTTCAAAAGCCGACGGGTAAAACCTCACCGCATTATTGTACCCCAAAATAGTCTGCTATCCACTTACACTAGTATTCGTTTGATTGATCGCGTCTGATTTTTGGCCTTAGATTCATGTCCAACTCTCTTCCGTATTAAAACGAACCTGCGCTAGCCCTCAAGCTACAAGAGCGATCCGGCGGTATAGTTTTTCCAGGAGGCGACGTTGAAAAAAGGCATAGCAGCGATCTGTGGAACAGGAATACTCACTTGTGTGTGTTGGGCGCTTTCTAGCCCGCAAACCCCGGTTGGTGTGACCGGTCAAGTCTCACAACTGATCGGAGGTTTGGCCTTAACCGGCTTCGCAATGATGTTTTTCACAGCGACGCGCGCCCGAGTGCTAGACCAGTTCTTTTCTGGTTTGGATAAGGCATATGTCGTACATAAATGGCTGGGAGTGGTCTCGGTTTGCCTAGTCGTTCTCCATTTCGCAACGCATGGTGGGGTTAATCCCCGCGGAATCGGTTCAGGTCGAGGGTCAGGGTTTGGACAAGGACGCGGCTTAGAGCTCGGCCATGGGCTGGGGCCGTGGGGAGTGGCCAGCATGTTGCTGTTCGCGGCATTGGTGCTGATTGCCCTGTTTGCGGTAAAGCTGAAATACGAGGTGTGGAAGCTCGTCCACATGCTGATGGCGATCGCGTACACCATTGGGCTGATTCACTACTACGGGTCTTCAACCTACAACCCTTGGGGAGTGAACCCGTTCAGCTTGTGGCTTGACCTGGTGAATCTGGTAGGCGTAGCAGCTGCGGTGTATACGATATTTCTATACGAACTCCTCGGGTTCCGACACGCTTACCAAATCACCGAGCTGCGACAGGTTGGGCAGGGCAACCTAGAGATCACCGCCGCGACATCCTCACGCCCGCTGAGCTATCGACCAGGACAGTTCACCTTCGTGAAATTCCCAGATGTCCGATTTACCTCACACCCGTTCACCATTGCCGCCGCCGGAAATGGGCAAACACTCCAGTTCGCAATCCGCGCTTTGGGAGACCACACGTCCAAGCTGGGGAGTACGTTGAAAGTGGGCGCTCGCCTGGTCGCCGCGAAAGCGCACGGCCGGTTCGACTACACTTCCGGCACACCGCGCCAAATCTGGATTGCCGCTGGAATTGGGATAACACCGTTCCGCGCCTTCATCCAAGCTGGGGTACCCGAGGGCTTCAAGGTTGACTTTTTCTACAGTTACAAATCCGAACAGGGCGCCTACCTCGACGAACTAGCTGCGCCAATTAACAATGTTCAGGTTCACTTGATCGACACCGCAACTTCACCTCGCCTGAGTGCGCAGCAGATCGTTCGGGCTCTCGAACCTAACAGCCGAGTCGATGTCTACTTCTGCGGCCCCAAAATCATGCGAGAAGCCTTACGAAAAGACCTGAAGGCAAGCGAGCTAAACGTAGTCGGTTTCCACTTCGAGGAGTTCACGTTCGGGCGCTGAATCTGCGTATCAAACAAACAACTCTGCTGGCTAGGGTTTGAGTACAATATGCACGCTATTTATTTTTCAGTGGAGGACGTGTGTATTACCAACCCGAAGTCGAGACGATGCCGACGCAGCGATTGCAAGCCTTACAACTTGAACGCTTGCAGGAGTTAGCGAATTACGTATATACGCACATCCCGTTCTACAAGCACAGTTTCGACGCAGCAGGAGTAACTCCTGCTGACATAACCGCTCTGGCAGACATCACTAAACTGCCTTTCACGCACAAACAGGACATGCGTGAGGCCTATCCCTTTAAAATGTTCGCAGTTAGCCAAGATGAGGTGGTTCGCATCCACGCATCATCGGGAACCACTGGTCGAGCTGTGGTCGTCGGGTACACCAAACAAGACCTGGAAAATTGGGGCGATTGCTTTGGCCGTTTCTTAGTTGCGGCAGGTGCAACAAAAAGCAGCATTGTCCAAGTATCGTACGGCTACGGACTTTTCACCGGCGGATTGGGTGCGCATCAGGGTGGAGAGGCGCTGGGTTGCACAGTCATTCCGATGTCATCGGGCAACACCAGACGTCAAATCCAATTCTTAAACGATTTTGGAACCGACATCCTGTGCTGCACGCCGTCATATGCCTTACACATTGCCGAGGTAGCGATTGAAGACGGGTACGATCCACCAAGTCAGTTCAACCTCTGCGCCGCATTACTAGGCGCAGAACCCTGTTCGGAAGGTATGCGCCGTGAAATCGAGGAAAAACTCGGAGTTAAGGTACACGACATCTACGGGCTTTCTGAAGTTATGGGGCCGGGCGTGGCCTGTGAATGTGCCCAGCAGCAGGGGTTGCACGTCAACGAAGACCATTTCATCGTAGAAATCATCGACCCCAACACTGGCGAACCAGTAGCTGACGGTGAATGGGGCGAAGCGGTTTTCACCACCTTGACGAAGCAGTGTTCACCGCTGATTCGCTATCGTACCCATGATATAACTCGGATACTTCCCCTCATGTGCGATTGCGGACGGACGTTTCGCCGTATTGACCGCATCACGGGACGTACCGATGACATGCTCATCATCCGCGGCGTCAACGTATTCCCCTCCCAGATTGAGGAGGTCATCACTGGATTCGCTGAAATCACCGCTCAGTATCAGATCGTCCTTACCACGGCCAACCACCTCGACCGCATTGAACTTCGGGTAGAAACTGTGGCCGACTTCCCCTTCGATGAAATCCGTGCCTTGGAGTCCTTGCGGCGTGCAATAGCTGGAGAGCTACGCAGTTCGCTGCAAGTTGCCGTCGATGTAAAAATCGTTGAACCGAAAACTATCGAGCGGTCCGAAGGCAAAGCCCGACGCATCATCGATGAACGTGAAGGGAGACAGTCATGATTTCGCAGTTGACTGTTTTTATTGAAAACAAAAAGGGTCACCTTGCCAACGCCTGCCGCGCTATTGCAAACGCCGGAATCAACATGCACGCCCTCTTTCTGGCAGACACCGCCGACTTTGGCATTGCCCGCATCTTCTGTGACCGGCCAAACTTCGCTACGCAGGCATTGCGCGATGCAGGTTTCCGCGCCAAAATCACGCCGGTGCTAGCAGTTCGCATCCCAGACCACAAGGGCTGCCTGGCCGACCTCCTAGAGTTCTTGGACAGCGAAGATGTCAATATCGAATACGGCTACTGTTACTCGGCTAACAATGGCTACGCCATCGATGTCCTAAAGGTTTCCGGCGACGAAGTCGAAGAACGACTTACCCTAGCTGGCTATCAGCTCGTCGCACCTAACGAAATCTACGAACTCGACTAAGCGTTTTGATAACCCACGGGTTATGGGGGGGGGTGCTCCTGTGCTGCATGCAGTTGCAGCATTCAGGTTATGGATCCTGCAACTGAAGTGCAGGATGACTTGTGGGTTTCTATGAGACCTCCTTTTTCGTCATTCTGCGGCTCTCGCTCGCAGAATCTACGACAATAAGACGTTCAGCAAGAACTGAGCCTTTGCTGCACGCAGTTGCAGCATTCAACCAGCGGTACTCAAAAGTAGTTGAATCCGGCGCGGAAAGCCGAAATGTTGACCCGGACAAGTCCCGACGGGAGCCGCAGCGCTATTTGTTCTTCCCAAACCGCAGCCGTAAAACCGAGTTCCTTAGCCAAAACTCCAAGTAAGACGACGTTACTGCACTTTGAGTTGCCTAGCTGTTCGGCCAATTGCACTGCGGGAACTAAGCGTGCGTTCGCCGCTAACAAGGTGCTCGCAGCTTCTTCAGGCATGGAAGCATTGCCCGCCAAAACCGACAGCGGTTTGATCGTCTCCTCGCTTACAAAGAAACCCCCACCGACTTTTAGATATGGCAGATTACGCAAGGCTTCGGTGGTTTCAAACGCAATGATGTGGTCGGCAC
>WRJP01000011.1 GCA_009778535.1 Propionibacteriaceae bacterium
TCGTCGTCTCCGCGCGCAGCCACAACGGCGTCGCCGCCCCTTTGGCCAGGTACTCCTTGGTGGCCTCGGGCTGGGCAGCCAGGTCGATGCCGAACACGAACCCATACGCGCCGTATTCGCCGTACTTGACGGTGTGGCAAACCTTCTGGGCGTGATCCTTCCCAGCGGCGGTGAACGTCAGCGCGTATTCGTCCACGACCGGGACTGACGGGTCAGGCAAGAGGGTCCGGGCGGCGGGGACCGCCGACTGGTAGAGCTTGCCGTCCACCTTGACCTCGACGGGCTTGTCCGTACCCCACTGATTCAGCCACAGGTCTTTCGCGTCGGCGTGT
This sequence comes from Propionibacteriaceae bacterium, assembly GCA_009778535.1. Classification (GTDB taxonomy): domain Bacteria; phylum Actinomycetota; class Actinomycetes; order Propionibacteriales; family Propionibacteriaceae; genus Propionicimonas. Next base: position 333 of record WRJP01000011.1, read on the forward strand.
TCGACCCACACGTTGTCACACACCTCGACCGTCGCGTCGCCCTTCGGCTCGGTCACGGAGGTCTCGGCGACTTGGGACTGGATGGTTAGTTCCATCTGTGTGACGTGGGTTTCCAACTGCTGGCCGAACTTGTCGGCGGGGTCGTTGTCGAGCAGTTCGGCGACCTCGGGGGCCTGGTCGGCCCGTTTGATCTGCCACACCCACGTTCCGTACTGCGAGGTGGGCACGGTGAAGCCTGCCGGGGCCGGAACCGTCACCGGGTCACTCCCGGAGGTGGGCAAGGTTGCGTTGACACTGGCGGTGCCGAGTACCTTTGCGTCCGCCGGGGGCTTGTCGGAGATCGTGAAGCTCGACGCTGACCCGGCGTAGAACGTGCCGGTCACCTTGACCACGGCGGGCTTCCCGTCGCGGGTGGCGATCCACGAGTCCTTGGCGTCCGGCAGCGACACGGTGATCGTGTCGTCGGGGGCCTGGCCTCTGGCGCGGAACTGATCCGGCAACTCCGAAGCCACCGCCAAGGACATCGGGATGGTGAACCGCTCCGACATCGAGAAGTAGTCGTCACAGAACGGCCCGCCCTTGGGCAGGTACTTCGTGTTGTCATCCTGGTCTTCCGCCCGCAGGCACCAACGCATCGCGTAATGGCCCGAGCCGATGTCCGGCAGGGCCGTGGTCGCCGTGACCCATTCGCCCGGCCCCGGCAGAGTCACTTTGGTCGGCTCCTTCGACACCACCGTCGCCCCGCTGGGCAGTGTCGCCGAAGGCGCGGGCGGGACGGTGGCTTTGACGATCTCGCCAGCGGCAATGAAGGAAAAGTACGTCTTCGGCTTGGTCTGGATCGCATCGGCCCATTCCTTGACCGGCCACTGCGAGCCGCCCACCGCGTCAGCCTTAACCTTGTCCGCGACAGCCGTCGCATCCGAAGCCAACACCTTGGTCGGCACTTCGGTGGCGATCTTCGGCTGCCACTTCGTCTCCGTCGGAGCGACGGTGTGCTCGCCCTCGACCTTCACCCACAACGGGGTGATCGCTCGCTGGTCGTCGATTCCGGCCTTGTGGACCAGGAAGCACGCCGACGGGATGCCCTTGACCTCAATGGTCGCGGAGACCTTCTCATCCGCGATCAGGTCATGGCGCGTCACCAGCGCAAGCGAAGCGGCGACGTGCTTCGTCTTGACGGTCTTCTCCTGGGAACCGTCCTCGAACGTGACGTTCGGCGTGGTCAGCTTGATCGTCGCCGAATACCCAGCGCTGTAGTGAGCGTCGGCCCGCTTCAACGCTCCCGAGGTGATCTTCGCAGCCTCGCCCTCGCGGACTAGGCCGTAGTAGACCTTCAACCCGGTCACGTCGATCTCGACGTAGGCGTCCTTCGGCCCGGCCTCCGCTTCGGCCTCGGCCTTCATCTCGTTGTAGCGGGCCTCGTAGAAGATCGGGATGTTCGGGTGGTACTCAGCCCGCGCGAACTGCGACAGGGACACTGCGGTCTTCTTGTCGTCGGTCTCCAGGTACTTCGCCGTCAGATAGGCGATTTGCGCGGTCTTGTCCGGGTTGCCGCCGTTGAAGCTCCCGCACACCTTGGTCGCGGTCGCGTCGTTCAGCTTGTCCGGGGCGTGCAGCACCGGGTCGATGCACAGGCCGTAGCGGCCCTCAATGGTCATGGAACCCCAGAATGTGGAGCCACCGTCATAGGTGCCCCACTCGCCGACCGGGAACTCGGCGGCGACAGCCGGAGCCGAGGCGGCGAAGGTGCCAACCAGGACAACGGCCAGAGCTGTGATGATGTTCGCGGCGGTCCTCAACCGCCGCCTGGTCTTCGCCCCGAGACGGGGCCGCGAATCTGATCGAGTCATGGTCGCGTTCATTTCCTTCCCCAAGCCTGGCGGCTTGGCAGAGCCGTGGCCCCCGACCGATTCGGAGACCGCTATCGGCCAGAAGGTGCGCGACCCCTCCCGCCCCTCGGGCGCGTGAGCGTACCTGGGAGGTATGGAGGAGAGACTTGCCCGTATTGAAGAGGCCATCGCCAAGGCGTTGAACGCTGGCGACCTGGCGCGGGTCCGCAGGTTGTCGAAGCAGTGGAGCCGACTGTGGCTGTTGGGCCGGGTGTTGCAGCGTGGCTGAGATCACCCCCGAGCAAGTCCACGACCTGCTGACCAGCACCCACGAGTTCCTGGCTAGCGCCGAGGCCGCCACCAAGGCCCGAGAGCAACTCGGCCACCTATTCCTCGACGTGGCCCGTCAAGCCAGGGCCGGGCTGCGTGACCTGTCCGTTGTCACTGGCCTGCATCACGCGAGTATCCGCGCCATGATCCAACGCGCCATCGGCACCAGCGGACTTCCAGACGGCTACGAGCAACTCGAACTACCCATCTACGCTGACCTGGCGGCTGAGTCCGTCATCCAAGTTCAGAAGCGAAGCAGCTGCACGGTCCCCACTTCGTCACAACCATCGTCGGTCACAGTGACGCGGCCAACACCTGCCATGTCGCTCTAAACGCTCAATCTGGCTAGTTCAGTGTCTTTCCGCACCTTTGACATCGATACCAAGGCATCGTTCTCTTTGGGCCAGCCCCGTACTGGACGGTTTTGACCCCGATCTGCGCTCTGTACTGGTCGGGGTGGGTGCATGTGGCGCGTTTCTTGCGATCTGAGGCAAGTAGTTTGCGGACGGGGATCAGACCGACGCAAGCGCATCCTGCAACTATCAGAACTATCTGCAAGCCGCCGATAGAACGGTTCAGGTCGTCATTGCCCACAAGGACGAACGCCAAAACCACGCCTACGATGAGCGCCGCCGCACCGATGACTCCCAAAACGAGGCTTGTTGAACGCTTCACGGTCCCCACCTCCTCCGAGGCCCATTATACTGAGGTGCCCGGATTCGCCTGCCGTCACTGAAACGGGTGCTGCACTAGCTTCTGCTCAAGAAGCGGACAACGGTGTTGGCACCAACACCGAACCGTTCACCAATACGGGCGTAGCTCATGCCATCCGCCCTCAGCCGCAACACTTCGGCGCGCTGTGACTCGGCCAAACCTTGACCTCTCATCACCACCCCATGCCGCTTCAGGATGATCCCCACGGTGATCCTGTGGATGCCAAAAACCTCGGCCAGTTGGTACACGGTCTTGCCGCTCCGGTAGGCCTCGACCATCTGCTCAATCTGGACCTCGCTGAGTCGCCGAACTTGCCTATGTCTCACGATCTGAGATTTTCCGGGCCTCTCCAACTGCCCCGCATCGTAGGTCTTACGTGCTTTGAGCAGGGCTTTTATCCCATGCGCCAGGGTTGGAACTTTGTCGCGTAAGGTCCACCAATCGTGCTGTCGCAGGCAGTGCATCGGTCAGAGTTCGTTGTCTGTGCTGACGATTATGATGTTAGTCATGTCGAAGTGGTTTACAGTGCAGCCGTCGCGTATCGCTCTGGTCGGTGATGTTCACGGGAATTGGGCAGCTGCGAAGGCGTGTTTACTGTGGGCTGGGGAGCAGCAGGCTGATGTGGTGGTGTTTTTGGGGGATTTCGGATTCGATTTTGAGCCTCCTTATGGGAAACACCAGAAATCTGAGTTTGAGGCGTGCGTGAACCGTTGGGCAGGCAAATTAGGTATAGATGTGTTGTATCTCAACGGGAATCACGACAATTGGGCATGGACAGATTCCGAAAGGGAGCGGCAAGGTATCGCTGCGGTCGAACCGTTGCAAATGGCTGAGCACGTCTGGAATCTTGGTGTCGGGCAACGACTACCTTGGGGTGAAAGAGGTTGGCTGGTCGTGCCCGGTGGTGTGAGCATCGATCGTGTTTGGCGGCAGTATTCACGCCAGCGTATCGGTTTCCCGATTTGGTGGGAAAACGAAGCGTTAACCGACGCTCAGATCGACGACATTGTGGTTGCGAATACCGATAGGCCTGTTGATGTTGTCGTAGCACACGACTGCCCCTATCTTCCAGGTTCTTGGCTGTCACGACACTTGAGCCAAAACGAGCCAATTCGAGAGCGTTCAGAAATCTCTGGTATCGGGCAAAAGGAGTTGCGGGATTCTGACGATCACCAACTTCGCCTGTTACGCATTTTCGATTCCTGTCTTGCCGATGATGGGCTTTGGGCGCATGGCCACTATCACATCAACTGGCGTCACGAAGTGCAGGACAGCAAGCGGGTCATTGGCTTAGACTGCGACGGAATAGTAGACCAGCAAGGCGAGGGTGTCCAAGACATGTGCCTGCTTGTTGATGCTGCTGGCCACGAAATCGACGCCTCCAAAGACAGCACTTAGGCTTGTTTTGAATCCCCCCCCGAAAGTGTGGGTGTTAAAGACTCGGGTCTGGTTTTGTCACATGTGTGCGAATCTGTCAATGAGTCGCAGGAGCCGAGTCCCAGGCTGTTACAGTCCCCAATGTTAGTGGGGAGTAAGCTCACGGAACGCAACTTACGTTAGGCTGACCTTATATGAATTTCAACCCGTTTCCTGCTGTCCTAGCCGGTTTTGTCGCCGTGCTGCTACCTGCGTTTATTTTGACCTTTGTGTGGCATTCGGATCAACGCAAGAAAAACCGTGTTGCCTCCGGCTCTGCTTTAACTTCACAAAGTGATGGCCAGGTTGACATTCGGTTGACAAGCGCCGATCAGAGGTTCGAAGTGTACCCGCGGCGCTGGACAGGTGTGGTACTCCAAGTAGCCGGCATCTTGGTGTTGGTAGTTGGCCTGTTCACCGCAACAGTAGCGGTAATAGACACTGAGAATGACAACCAGGAGATGTTCATTATTGGGGTGGTCATTACGGTTCTTGGGGCTGGCTTATTGTTGCTGAAAGGCTCGGCCACCCGGCAAATGGTGACGGTCAACCACCTTGAACTCACTTACCGTCCGCAATTCGGTTCACAGCGCCAATGCCAGGTGCGAGATGTGTTTGAGCTAGTGGCTTCGAGTAACCAATACGGCGGGGGGGTGGCCAAGGATTCGGGAGGGAATAAGCTGTTTGAGGCAAACCGCCTAATGGTCAACTATCAGCTTCTGCTTGATTGGCTGTGCTTGGTTCGTCCCGATTTGAAAATACCCAAGTCCGCATGGCTTTAGCAGTTGGCTATCTCAATAACTGCTTAGCACGGCTGCCTCAACCTAGCTTCGGGTCATCGCCTGCTGGCACTCGGCCAAGAACTAGGTCGTCAGCAGAGAGCGGACGCTGGCGGCAAAGCCGGGCGCTCCGGCCAAGGTCAAGGCTTCCAGAATGTCTTCCGGGGTCTTGGAAGGATTGCGCAGAGCGGCGGCGACCTTGGTCACTACATTAACCATCGCCTCTGTCTGTGCTTTTAACAGTTCCAGCAGCAGTTCATCGGGTGACATGACTGCCAGTCCAAGCTCTGCCAGCAAGGGTTTGGGGAAATCCCTGATGTTAGCAGTTACGATCACTGCTGCCCCAGCGCCGACGGCGGCTGCGACAACATGCTGATCGTCTGGGTCTGGGAAGCTGTGACCGTCCAGCATCGCCGGGTTGCCCGATGTGCGGGCTCCCTCGAAAGCTTCGTTCATCGCGGCGAACCGGCGGCGAATGCGTTCTTCGCTGAGATCGAGCCTGATCTCCATGATGGCCTCGACCGCCTCCTCGATCACTTCTGGCGACCAGCAAGGCTGGAGTAGACCGTAATCAGCGGCGGTCAGGATGACGTTGGTCAATGTGATCGGTACTAGCACGCAGGCATCAAGAAAGACGATGATCATGAAAGGCTTTGACGCTTTGCGTGTTTCAAAGAAGTCGTGTAGGTGTCGATGTCGAGCAGCAACAGATCATCTTCATCGGCTTGTTGCATGGAGTCTTCAAGATAGTTGGCTCTCTTGCGTGAGCGCTCGTCCTTGTACGCCAGCACATCTGCCAAACATACCTGACGATGTACGCTGGGCTGCTGGTAGGGGATGCGTCCATCGTCAAGAAGTTTTACTAGGGTCATGCGAGAGACGTTGAGGATCTCGGCCGCTTGGCTGGTGGTCAGCATGGTTGAGACTGGCTCGATTCGGACGGCTTCCCCCTTAGACAGTGCATCAATGAACGCTGTCAGACCCTTACGAATATGTGGCGATAGTTTGGGCAGTAAAGCGTTTAGAGACTCCAGTTCGTAGGGGTCGTCAGGTGGGAGAACTGTTTCAGGAGTTAATGTCGCTGACATGCCCTAAGTATGTCACCTAAACGCTAAAAACGCAATAAGTGCTTAAAACGCTAAACGATTTGCTTTCTCACAATCTTTTCGCAGAGCCATATTCATGATACTTAAATTCAAGCGTAGCCCCGTATGAAAGTTTGTTCGATCAGATCGAACACAGTGGTGGGTGGGTGGGTGGGTCATTTTGTCGGTGGCACCTGGCAAGATGGTTTTCAGGTCAAGAGACACGGCTCAACAACCCTGGTGAGGGGGCTGTGCGGCAACCGGATCCGCTCCGGTGCCTTCCAGGGAAGACCTGGCCGTGAGCGTCCGCTACACGGTCAAGCGGGGTCAGGTCAAGACCCGTGACCGAAAGGAGGTGCCACCATGGCACCGAACATGATACTGGCTCCCACCCGAGTGATACCGGATGTCTGGAGCGAACCCGCGACAGGGCTGGAGTGGTGCGACTGCGGTGACCACCACCCACTGACGCGAGACACCGTTGAAGAAGCCACCCTGTTTGTGACTGGAGAGTACTTGCCGGACACGATCACGCATCGTCAGGTCATCCTAATCGCAATGGATGTGTGGAACTATGTCAGTGTTTGCCGGTTCTTCACTCTCGCTATGGAGGACGCAGCGGTGCGGGTGTGGGGTGAGGTTGCGGCAGAGTACCCACTCGACGCGGGTCTGGTCATTGTCAAAACGTTCTCTGATCGCTGGAACGGCTGCCCAACTATAGGTTGCGACGGTGACTGGACAGCGGAGGATATTGAGGATGGCGACCATGAGCACTAGTCAGTTTTCCGGTGTTCTTCCTCAATATGGCGACGAGCCGCATCTCACCGGGTTCGAGATCAGGAACAGCGCGGAGGTGTCCACAGTAGTCGTCCATGTTCCGCATACGGGACTGGTGTGGCCTAACGACGGCACGGCGGTGCCCGACTATCCCCGACTGGACGCGGAGATCGAGGTGATGGCTGATCTGGGCGTGGATCTGATCGCCGACCTTGTCGACGCCTGGTACAACTCCAACCCTCATAGCGCGGAACTGTCGGTGCCGTATGACAGGCTGGATGTGGGAAACACCAAGTCAGATAGGAGGCAGCACAATGGCTGACCCGACCGATCATGTTGTGTTGTCCGACACCACCGTGGACACACCGAATCATGAGGGCACGAAGATTACTGCGTCACTCCGGCGGTGGCCCGATCCTCGCCCGCAGTTGCTGATCGATATCCATTACTGTTCCGGGCATGGAAACATTTACTGGGAAGACGACGACTACACCAACCAGGTGCTGTTGTCAGCCGATGGAACCGCTGTTGTGGCGGGCGGTCTAGGCGGCGAGGCTGACCATGTGATCGACGCCATCCTGGCGTACCATGTCGACTATCCAGGTAAGGCTCTTGCTAAGATTCGCCAGATCTGTGAAACCAACCACCTCGCATATGACACAACCAGTGGCGATGCGCGGGAGGAGATTGCCGGTCGGATGAGCACCGTCCGGCACGGTGATCACGCCATCTCCGACACCGCCTTCGCCACGCCCGGACCAGCGAAAGAGGCGCTGTTGGCGGCTCTTTGTGAGGACATGCGTTGCGACAGAGGTATCTGCAAAGCAGCCGAGAGGCTGGCGTTCCTGGCTCATACAGGCCAGACGGATCAAGCCGGACACGAGTACGTGTGGCATGCGATGCTGGTGGCTGCCGGCGTGAAAGAGGCCGGTGGTTCACAAGAGGCGGTGGCTGCGGCTTGGCTGCACGACACAGTGGAAGACACCTGGGTGACAGGCAACTTCCTGGTCGAAGCAGGGTTCCCGGAAGCGGTAGTGGACGCAGTCGATGCCGTCACGAAACGTCACGGCGAACCAGTCGACGAGTATGCCCACCGGATCGCTGCGAACCCGCTGGCAGTCATGGTGAAAAAAGCCGACCTAGCTGACAACACCAACCCTGACCGGCTCGCCCAACTCGAACCCGCCACACGGACACGGCTCGAAACCAAGTACGCCACGTTTACCGCTGTGCTCGACTCTTGCATTGAGGCACGCAATACCTGACTGGTCGTCCTACCCGTCTGATGCGCTTCGCAGGACGACGAGCCGCGCCCACGGGGTGGCCTGGTAGATGGCCTTGTCTGGGTCTGTTTTAAGCCGGTTAAGGACGCGCGGCGCGATCTGGATGCTGGTACGGTGCCACAGGCGCGCGTGGTGTGCGCACACGTTACGTAACACCGTCAGCGAATGGAACACGGATTCGGCGAACGCCGGGTTCGGGTAGCCGAAGCTGCGGGCGAGGGATCTGCGGATCGGCTGATCTGCCAGTAGGCGGTACATCCACTGGGCATTCTCTGGCGGCAGGGGCAGGCCGCGCGAAGCGAGCAGGTTCAACTGGTCGGCAATGGTCAGGGCCGGTTTGCGTGACAGTCGGGGCATCGGGTGTCCTTGGGTATAGGAAGCTCCGCCGGTATTGGGGAAGTCGTCTGGTTGGTCCGACCAAAGTAGCCCACGCATCTGTGCTGCTATTGCCCAGGGGCGACTAAGCTAGCGTTTGTGCTTCCGGTTGGAGAACTGCTTATGATTCAGCTTGTCCAAGTAGTCCTTGCGCAAGGAGCATTTACTCTCAAAGAAGTACAGATCGCTTCGGGAGAGCTTGTTCTCCTCCAGTTTTAGTCGCAGAATTTCCAGTGTGCAGTGCAGGTCAGCCACCTGGAATAGGCGATACTGTGCTGGCGCAACTCTGCGGAAGTCAACTTCGAAGAAGAAAGCGTTAAATAGCGTGTTCAAGATGTCTGTTATTTCGGCTTGGCCGTTGTCGTAATACACGATCACGCGTTCGAATGCCAAGAAGTACTCAGCGTTGTCTTTGAGGAACAGCCACAGCTGCTTTGAGATTGCGCCCTTCAGCTTGAGGCGTTCAGGGTGTTCACATTTGCGAAAGGCAAATGTTTGGTGCAGGGCAGGAACGCTGCGAGCGAACGCAAATAAGCGAGTGAACTCACGGCGACGCTCCTGAACAGGTATTCCGCGATATACGTTCTCACCTCGGATAGCTGCACCTGTGTGGATTGCCCAATGTGTGTCTAAACCGCTGATTTCGAGTTCTCGGGTCAGTCTCGTCAACGCTAGTGAGATATCGTCCCTCTGATCGTGTAATACAAGTGCTACCACGTAGAAGTCCGAGTCTGCACCAAAGTCGCCTGACTCATCGATGAAGATGCTTAGTTCTGCCACACTGCCCTCGTAAATCAAAAAGCGGGGGACTTCCCCCGCCATGATGTGGACCTGGGTCTTTCGACCAGCCCAGTACAAACAGTGTAGCACCACTTGCCCAGTGCTCTGGTGGTTTTAAGTTTTTGGTTGGCTGTTTCAACAATCTTGACCAAATCGCTTACAGCCATTTTTGTTATCAATGCAATCTGAATCTCCTCAAACAGCAGGAGCTAAACAGGCTTAGCGAAGTTGTTGTCGAAGGTTTGCCTTCAGCGGTTTAGTTTCGAGTGGTGGTCGGATTTGGGCCCCCACAGTTGGGCTAGTTCGAAACTGAGAGGGTGGCTAACGGGGTTTGCGCGTCTTTGCTACGCAAACCCGCCCTCCTCGGCTCTCTCCCGATCGCCTCGGAACGTTCCTTTGCTCGCAAGCCCACCGGGCTTACTCACAATAGTCACGCCCTCACGGGTTCAAACCCCGTACTTTCGACATCAAATGATAAAGCCCAGGATTGACCTGGGCTTTATCATTCGGGTGGCTAACGGGGTTTGAACCCGCGACCCCCTGGACCACAACCAGGTGCTCTACCACTGAGCTACAGCCACCATGTCCGCAGATCGGGGCGCGGATAGTCTACCCTGGAAAGACCACCATGAGCGAATCTGGTAACATTCACCTATGGCGTTTGCGCGACTGCTGCTTTCAAGCCGCAGCGAGGCCAAGACTATCTAGTCATTCGGGCTTCCTCGTTGCGGAGTTTTCCCGCGCCTGATCGAACCAAGAATCCATACCGATGACTCACATCGCATAGCACGAACTGAAGAAACGAAAATGAAAACGAAAAAGCAGCCCAAACCCGTCCAACAGCCATCGCCGATGCCATATCAGCGCTACAAGCCCTTCATCCCAGTCGACCTGCCAAATCGAAGCTGGCCAGCAACCCGAATCACCAAAGCCCCACGCTGGCTCTCCACCGATCTGCGCGACGGCAATCAATCCTTAATCGACCCCATGACACCAGGACGTAAACGCCGCATGTTCGAAATGCTGGTCAAAATGGGGTTCAAAGAAATCGAGATCGGATTCCCTTCCGCATCAAAAACTGATTTCGACTTCACCCGCCAGTTGATCGAAAACGACCTAATCCCTCCAGATGTGACAATCACCGTGCTCACCCAAGCCCGCGAAGACCTGATCGAAGCCACCGCCAAGTCCCTGGTGGGAGCACATCGGGCAAACATACACCTCTACAACGCAACCGCCGAATTATTCCGCAGAGTCGTTTTTAACATAACGCCGGCTGAATGTATCGAATTGGCCACCCGCGGCACCGAGTGGATGATGAAATACGCCGACAAATATCTACAAGAAGTGGAATTCGGCTATCAATACTCCCCAGAGATTTTCACCCAAACCCCAACTGAATTTGCTATCGAAGTCTGTAATAAAGTGATGGAATTGTGGCAACCCGACGCCGAACGAGAAATCATTCTCAACCTGCCTGCCACCGTAGAAATGTCCACACCGAACACCTACGCCGACCAAATCGAATACTTTATTCGGCACGTAAACAACCGCGAATCCGTCGTAGTCTCGCTGCACCCGCACAATGATCGCGGCACGGCAACAGCCGCAACCGAATTGGCGCTAATGGCTGGCGCAGACAGAGTCGAAGGCTGCCTATTCGGACATGGCGAACGCACCGGCAACGTGGATTTGGTCACCTTGGGTCTGAACCTATTCAGCCAAGGCATTGACCCGAAACTCGATTTCTCCGACATCAACGAAATTCGCCGCACCGTCGAATATTGCACTGGAATCAACGTACATCCGCGTCACCCCTATGCTGGTGATCTGGTTTTCACCGCCTTTTCAGGTTCTCATCAAGACGCAATCAAAAAAGGCCTCGACGATCTGAAATTCAAAGCCGACAACCTGGACGCCACGATTCACAAAGTTGACTGGGAAGCTCCATATTTGCCCATCGACCCCCACGACGTCGGCCGTACCTATGAAGCGGTAATTCGCGTCAATTCGCAGTCCGGCAAGGGCGGCATGGCATACATCATGAAAAATGAACACAAACTCGACTTGCCTAGGCGTTTGCAAATCGAGTTTTCCAGAGTTGTGCAACAGCGCACCGACGCTGAAGGCGGAGAAGTGCTGCCAAGCGAGCTTTGGGAGATTTTCCAAACCGAGTATTTGACGCCAACAGCCCCATTGGAATTGGTAACCGTGGCGTCGACAACGAACGGCAATGGCTACCAAATCAAAGCGACGATGGTTGACAAAGGCACGCAACGCGAAATCTCCGGTGAAGGGAATGGCCCACTGTCGGCATTCGTTGACGCGCTGTCAGCGATTGGGTACCAACTCCGCGTCCTCGACTACACCGAACACGCGCTCTCATCCGGCGGCGACGCACTCGCCGCAGCCTACGTGGAAGCTGAAGTTGAAATAAGCGGCGACACCATTCAACTTTGGGGCGTCGGAATCCACGAGTCGATCATCACCGCCTCGTTACGGGCTGTGGTGAGCGCAATCAATCGGGCAAACGGACAAAAATAACGTACAGTGGTGCTATGAGTCCCCAAGATCATGAAAACGACTTGCTCGGTGAAGCCGAGCGAATGCTCGTCGCTGATCTTGAACCCCAAACATGCATGACACTGGTGTCAGAGCCAGTCGTAGCCGATGCAGAACTTACGTTGGAACCTCCCATAGCTGAAACTGAACCTCCCGAAGCTGAAATCGAACCTCCCGAAGCCGATGAACCCCCTGCACAAGAAGCGGTCGAAACCCAAACAGAACCCCCGCCTGAAAACGCTACTGACGACCCTGTGGCAAGCCCGCGAGCTATCGCCAGAGCTCAGGAACGCGAAGCTGCCCTAGCCGTAAGGCAATTGCTGATAGAGCAGGCAGAACGCGGTGCAATCACTTGGAGCAGAGAGCAAGGCGTAAAAGAAATGTCCCGGCTAATGGCTGAATGGAAGCAACTGCCCAGGTCAAGCAAAGCAACCGAAAATGCGCTGTGGACACGTTTCAAGGCTGCCCAAGACCTGTTTTACGGACGTATCGGGTTGGAGCGAAAACAACGCAAGGTTGCAGCCGTTCGCGCCGCTGCCGCAGCTACCCGCAGGCGTGAAGGCACAAATGCTCGCAACGAGATAATCGCCCAAGCCCAAGCGCTAATCGGAGCACTCGATATTGGTGCTGCCCGCGCAGAGCTGCGTGCGTTGAACCAGGCGTACTATTCCGCACCGTCTCCAGGAGGCGATGCCGTACGCAAATTGAATGCCGAGTTCGCAAAGATAAAAGATGAGTTCAACGCCTGGGCTAAGTCAGAATCTTCCCGTCGCAAGGATTCGCCAGATCGAGATATGTTCATCACGCGTGCTCGCAAGCGGTCGCTGGCGGCAAAGGTGCAAGCCGACATCACACGCCTAGAGAATGAACTAATTCAAACCCTTGGCGACGATACGACATCGAAACGTCAACATGGAGCCAGCATCTTGTTGACGCTGGGGGATTCCTCTGTCTACGGGAAACTCACCGCCGACCTAATGCGGCAACGCGTACTGCTAGACCAACTCAACACCCAAATCGCAAAGTTGGAAGCCAAGCTGGCGCTAGGGGTTGCACCAGTGCCAGAACCTGAAAGCGCAGTCGCGGACAATCCGGCGCAACTTTCAGACACAGCTCTAGCTGACACGGTTGCAACTGTCGAAGTCGAGCAGCCAACCATAGCTGCAACTGTTGAAGTTGAGCCGCCAACCATAGCTGCCACTGTTGAAGTTGAGCAGACAACTATAGCTGCAACACCCGATATTTCAGCCGAAGAACCCGAACAGGCGACTGGTGATTTGGCAGAACCACCAGCAGCAGCAGCCGTACGCATTGAAAACAGTGACGAACCCGATGTGTGATTCCAGCTAGAATCACTCACATGGCAAAAGTTCTCACCAAACTCCCAATCGGCGAAAAAATAGGTTTGGCATTCTCAGGCGGGTTAGACACCTCAGTTGCAGTCGCCTGGATGCGGTCAAAGGGAGCCATTCCCTGTGCGTACACCGCGAATTTAGGACAATATGACGAGCCTGACATCGATTCGGTTCCAGGGCGCGCCCTAGAGTACGGCGCGGAACTCTCGCGAATGGTGGACTGCCGTGCCTCACTGGTTGAAGAAGGGCTGGTTGCCCTGATCTGCGGTGCTTTCCACATCAAGACCGCCGGAAAAACGTATTTCAACACCACGCCCATTGGACGGGCAGTGACTGGAACCATGCTGGTGAACGCTATGGAAGCTGATCAAGTATCGATCTGGGGCGATGGTTCAACGTACAAGGGCAACGACATCGAACGTTTCTACCGTTATGGCCTGCTGGCGAACCCGCGGTTACAGATTTACAAACCTTGGCTAGACCAAGATTTCGTCACCGAATTGGGCGGACGGGCGGAAATGAGTCAATGGTTGACCGAACACGATCTGCCGTACCGCGACTCCAAAGAAAAGGCGTACTCAACCGATGCCAATATCTGGGGTGCCACCCACGAAGCCAAAGAGCTAGAGAATTTGGACGCTTCGATTGAAATCACTGATCCGATCATGGGAGTACGTTTCTGGGATAAAAACGTGGCGATTGAGGCCGAAGACGTCACGATCACCTTCCATGAAGGCCGACCGGTAGCCATAAACGGTGAGTCTTTCGCTAACGCTGTCGACTTGGTTTATGCAGCCAATGCCATAGGTGGCCGACACGGCCTGGGAATGAGCGATCAAATCGAGAACCGGATTATTGAAGCAAAGAGCCGCGGCATCTATGAAGCGCCAGGCATGGCGCTGCTGCACATCGCCTATGAGCGTCTGCTGACCGCCATTCACAACGAGGACACCTATTCACGGTATCAAATCTGGGGACGCGAACTGGGCAGGCTGATGTACGAAGGCCGTTGGCTCGACCCGCAAGCTCTGATGATGCGCGAATCCATCCAACGTTGGGTCGGCTCGGCAATAAGTGGGCAGGTGAGTTTGCGACTGCGGCGTGGCGACGACTACTCGATCATTGACACTCAAGGCGACGGTTTTTCATACCAACCCGAGCGTTTATCAATGGAGCGGGTCACCTCTGCTGCGTTCACTCCCATAGATCGTATTGGGCAACTCACAATGCGCAACCTAGACATTGCCGACTCCCGGATTCGTTTGGAACAGTATGCGCGTCAAGGTGTGATCGGTGGGGAAGTAGCACATCTGGTAGGAAGTTTGGAAGCTGGCAGCGCCAAAGCCATCAGCGATTCGGTTGCCGACAACACAGACGATGCAATCGGACAGGCACAACAACGCTCCGCTTTCGACACCGGCACCGACTGACTAAGCGAAACTGCCGTTACTGTCCCGCTGATTGCTGCCTATCTATGTCCCGTTGATTGAGTGTCGGCCACCGGCCGATGTATCGAAATCGCACACGCGGGTTGAGTGCCGACCCCAGGGTCGGTGTATCAAAACCCACGAAGCAGATTGAGTAGGCCGAAGGCCGTATCGAGGGAACAACCAGCTTCAGGCGCTCCCGAAGCGGCGATTGCGACTGGCATATTCAAGTATGGCTGCCCAAAGATCGCGGCGGTCGAATTCGGGCCATAGTTTTTCGGAGAAGACAAACTCGGCATAGGCGGCTTGCCAAATCAAGAAGTTGGAAATCCGCTGCTCTCCAGAGGTGCGGATAAAAAGATCGACATCGGGGATATCGGGCTCGTCCAGAAATTGGTGGAAATGCTTCTCGGTAAGTTTTTCGGGGTTGAGCTTGCCAGCCATTGCGGCTTTTGCAATAGCTTTAGTCGCGTCCACAATCTCTGCGCGTCCGCCATAGTTCATACAAAACTGCAAGGTCAACACTGAGTTATCTTTGGTTTGATCTTCAGCAATTTGCAGTTCTTTGATTACTGATTTCCAAAGTTTTGGCACCCTTCCTGCCCAGCAAACTCGCACCCCTAGCGCGTCCAAATCATCACGTCTACGATGCAGAACGTTCCGATTGAAACCCATAATCCAGCGCACTTCGTCGGGTGAACGTTTCCAATTCTCTGTTGAGAAAGCGAAAGCAGAAAGGTATTTAACACCAATCTCAATGGCACCTTCAATGACATCAAACAGCGAGGCTTCACCGCGGGCATGTCCCTGGGTGCGAGGCAGTCCGCGTGCTTGCGCCCAACGTCCATTGCCGTCCATCACTACCGCAACGTGAGCCGGCACTTCGCTGGGATTCAGTATCGGCGAAACCGCGCCGCTGGGATGCACAGTGGGAGGCCGAACCGTCTTTGTCACGTCTTTAGCCTAGTCTTCTTCAGCGACCATGAGGTGCCCTTACAGTTTTTCTTCACTATTTTTATGGTCACCTCGCCGAGTCGAAGAAAAGTTGAGTCTACTACGCTCAACTCTTTGAATTTCTGTCAGTTTTCATGCATACTTGGTGTTAGCACTCTCATGCCTAGAGTGCTAACACCAAGACCGAAAAGGCGGCAAAACCCTTTGCAACCTTGACCAATAGGAGAACAAAAATGACACGTACATTCGACCCGTTCCGTGAAGTTGATCGTTGGCTTGGAGACATGAGGACTCCTGCAAACACCGCAATGCCCATGGATTTATTTCGCGAAGGCGATTCCTTCATTGCAAAGATCGACCTTCCTGGAGTTGACCCAGCATCAATCGACGTCGACATCGATGAACGCACTCTGACGATTCGTGCTGAGCGTCCGGTGCAAAAGAATCAAGAGCAGAAGTGGCTGGTGAAAGAGCGTCCCATTGGAACCTTTGCCCGTCAGTTGACTCTCGGCTACGGAGTTGCCCTAGACAAAATCGAAGCAAACTACGCAGACGGTGTCCTTACGCTGCAAATCCCAGTAACTGAAGAAGCTAAACCCCGTAAGATCGCTGTCACCCACTCCGATTCGCAGCAAACCATCGAGGGGTGAGGTTAGCAGGGGCTGTTGAGTGCTGGTGTTTACTGACTCGGTTGAGCCCTTCGGCAAAGCCTGTGCTGCGCGAAGTCGCAGTGCTCTCCGAACTGCGAGGAGTCGCAGGGATTTTGGCTCCGGACGTTATTGCTTCACAAGGAATTTCTGGATTCGCGATTTACACACAGACAGAGGGGTGCTCTCAATAGACCCTGTCCCCACGAACCACGCAGACGCAGTGCACGACGCAAGCAAAATCCCCAAGAAAGTCATCCTGCACTTCAGTTGCAGGATCCATAACCAGAATGCTGCGACGCTGCGACCGCGTAGCACAGGCTCCGTTCTTGCATCACTGCTGATTGCAATGGATTCCGCAATGCTGCGCGCAGTCGCAGTATCCGGAATGACAAAAAAGGAAACATGGATTCACTGCACAAAACCCTTGACAAAAAACATTCCAAGCGTCTGCGAGCGGATGCCGCCCAATGGCAGGCAGCAAACAGACGATTAACCGTTTTTCGCTTTTGGATGTTCTGGATGCTCGATCGCGCACGATGTCAAAAAGAAGGCAATCAGTGGGAGGTTGGCGGCAATCAGTTGAGAAACGATTACAAGGATTCGCTGGCTTTAGTCAGGCGATTCAACTGAGGTTTGGTGAGCTTTGCTGTCATGGCTGCAACTATTCCCACAACTTGTTCGGGTTCGCTGGCGCTGGCGATGGGGATGATCTTGCCGGGCTGTTGCCGAAGCCACGTTAAAGCTATGGTGGCAGGTTCAATATCAAGTTTGTCAGCGAGTTCAAGCACACAATCCAAGGTGGCAAAACTGGCTTCATTTGCATATTTCTTCACTGTCGCCGCCCGTTGCCCAAGCACATTCTCGCCGCGGGCATACTTTCCGGTTAGGAACCCGCCAGCCAGACTGTAGTACGGGATAATCGCCAGGCCATAAACAGCTGCAACGTCGGCTAGACCCGATTCAACTTCGCTGCGGTGAACCAAGCTATATTCAGGCTGGACGGCGATCGGCAACGCCAAATTGTTGGATTGTGCCAAATCGCAAACCTCGCGCACCCTTTCAGTGGAAAAATTGGAAATCCCGTAATGCCGTATCGAACCTTGGCTGATCATTTCGTTGAAAGCGCCCAACCATTCTTCGGCTGGCAAACTCGAATCGTCGGCATGCGCAAAATACAGATCAATGGTCTCAACGCCCAAGCGGCGGCGGGAACCGTCTAAGCTGACCCGTAGGTTTGCCGGACGTAGCCCGCGATGCTGTGGATGTTTACCGCATTTGGTAGCGATGACTATTTCAGAGGAGCTGCTTGTGGATCGGAGCCAGTTGCCTATGATTCGTTCCGACTCGCCGCCAACATGGCTTGGAACCCAAACCGAGTACGAGTCCGCAGTATCGATGAAGTTGCCGCCACCTTCAGTGAAGGCATCCAAGATATTCTCAGACGCAGCAGCATCCGCAGTCCAGCCGAATACATTGCCGCCTAGACACACGTCGGAGACTTTCAGCGTTGCTAAGCGCTGCATAGTCAGATTCCAATTCCATCAGTCAAAGCTCACGCCCTCTTGGTTTTCGATGGTGAATTCCACATTCAACCTAACGGTCAAGGTGCGTGTCGAAGCAAAATCGACGCCAAGATCAGGGGCTTTGGCAGCTCGCATACCAAACAAACCAGGAGAGTCAAAAACATGACCACCCTCATCTGCAAACATGAGCATGCTGCTGTCATTTATGTTTGCAATGCCGGTGATGCGCTGTCCGGCGGCCGCAGCGATGGCTTCTGCTTTCTGTCTGGCTTTGGCGAAGGCCACGCGGGCAGCGTCAATAGCTGCTTCGTGACTGTCAAAATTCCAAATAAAACTGCGCAACATCACATTGGGTTGATCGGCAATGATATTGATCGCATTGCCCAACTGGGCAGCGGACGCTCGGATTCGGACTTGGAACTCTGCGCGCTGGTTTCTGGTCAGTTTTCCAGACTCAGTGAGCAGCCTAATCCCGATCACATCGATGTCCTCATCACCGATTCCGGCAGCTAACAACTCTGTTGTGAGAGTACGAACTTCAGCGGCTTTTTTCACGGCCGCATTCCCGAACACGCTCTCGCTAGCCGGTATAGAAAGCAAGATACAGGCTTTGGTAGCAGTTACAGGGACATCGTGCTGGGCTTCAACATTGAGGTTTCCCATATGTCCAGCCTAGCCAGCAACCCTTTCTGGCGCTAGAGGCGTACTGAAAATAGTAAAGTTACGATTTTGTTACGGGCGCGGGCGTGTTCTCCAGACATTTTCGGGGCGCACATTGGAGAATTCTGCTATGCCTACCTACCGTGACGAAGCCGTAGTGCTGCGTACCCACAAATTGGGTGAAGCAGATCGCATCGTCACGATGTTGTCCAAGCAGCACGGCAAGCTCAGGGCAGTGGCTAAAGGTATTCGCCGTACATCTTCCAAATTCGGTGCCAGATTGGAGCCTTTTTGCCAAGTTGATTTGCAATTGGCTACCGGACGCACCCTCGACACCATTACGCAAGCAGTCGCGCTGACTTTCCCGGTGAATCCAATCAGCACCGATTATCATTCTTACACTGCCGGTCAGGTGATTCTCGAAACCGCAGATCGGTTGGTGCCGGTAGAAAAGGAGCCGTGCTTGCAGCAGTATTTACTGCTGGTCGGGGCGTTGAAAGCCATGGTCAATGGCACTGTGGATGGGAAGCGTCAGCCGGTGATGATCATGGATTCGTATTTGCTGCGGGCGCTGACACTAGCCGGATACGCTCCGACGCTCACTCGGTGCGCCATGTGCGGAGCGACTGGTGGCGAGCGTTTTTCGGTGCAGGCAGGGGGACTGCTTTGCAGCGGCTGTACGCAAGTAGGCTCGGTTCGTGTCGATGCTGAAATCCTTTCCTATCTTGAGGCGCTGCTAGTTGGCGACTGGGTTGCTACCCGTAATGTGACAGCGCAGCTTGTGGACACAGTCAGCGGAATTGTGGCAGCTTTCGCGTCCTGGCATTTGGAAAAGCGAATCAGATCGTTGGAGATTGTTGATAGATCAGCTAGCCATCCCTACGCAGCGGCGTAACCCTGCAACACCGCAAATACGGCGTCCTGCTTAATCTTTAGGGCACGCAAGGCTAAAATGGCCTTTTACTGGTATATCCGATTGGGTTCAGATGAGTACATCAGAAAAACGACTGCGAGTGGTCGTAGCTGAAGATGAGGCTTTGATTCGACTTGATCTAATCGAGCTGTTGAACAGCGAGGGATACGAAGTCGTCGCCGAAGCTGCCGATGGTGAAGAAGCAGTCAAGTTGGCACGTAAAGAGAAACCTGATTTTGTGGTGATGGATGTGGAGATGCCAAAACTAGATGGCATAACCGCCGCCGCTATCCTTGCGGCCGAACGTGTCGCTCCCGTCGTGATGGTCACCGCTTACAGTCAGCGTGATCTAGTTGAGCGTGCCCGCGATGCTGGGGCGATCGCATACGTTGTGAAACCGTTTTCCGCCTCCGATCTAGTGCCAGCAATCGAAGTTGCGCTGGGACGTTTTGAAGATATCAAGGCGGCAGAAGCCGAGATTGAGGAGCTAGAAGAACGGTTTGCCTCCCGCAAAGCTGTTGACCAAGCGAAAGGACTATTGCAGGAAAGTCTGGGGCTGTCAGAACCCGAGGCTTTCCGGTGGATTCAAAAAACTGCCATGGATTTGCGTAAGTCGATGCGGGAAGTTGCAGATGGAGTCATTGAGCATTCCAAAACTTCCAAGGCGAAGGCGGACTAATGAATCTTGACAGTGCTCTTGACGCGAAGATGGGTTTCGAGTTGTTGGAGGTCTCTCCAACTGCGGTGCTAATCCGGTATCCGGTTGCAGGGAATACCCAACCTGCGAAACTGTGGCATGGGGGAGCGTCCGCTGTAGCGATGGAATCGGCCGCATCACTGGCAGCCCTCACCCGAGGGGGGCCAAACGGTAATGCGGT
>WRJP01000012.1 GCA_009778535.1 Propionibacteriaceae bacterium
CCATGCAGGCGCCGGTGCCTACATCTGCGGAGAAGAAACTGCCCTGCTCGACTCGTTGGAGGGTAGGCGCGGCCAGTCGCGGCTGCGGCCACCGTTTCCGGCAGTGGAAGGTTTGTATGCTAGCCCGACTGCGGTAAACAATGTGGAATCGATTGCGAGCGTTCCAGCGATCATCGCGAACGGTGCCGATTGGTATGCAGCGATGGGGACTGAAAAGTCAAAAGGTTTCACGATCTATTCGCTTTCAGGCCATGTCGCCAACCCTGGCCAATTTGAGGCGCCGGTGGGAATCACTCTGCGTCAACTCTTGGAGTTAGCTGGCGGAATCCGCGCAGGACACGAACTAAAGTTTTGGACTCCTGGCGGTTCGTCCACTCCGATTCTCACCCCGGAGCATCTTGATGTGCCGTTGGACTACGAAAGTTTGGCTGCCGCAGGTTCCATGATGGGAACGAAAGCGCTGCAAATCTTTGACGAAACTACATCGGTAGTACGCACCACACTGCGCTGGATGGAGTTTTACAAACATGAGTCTTGCGGGAAATGTACTCCCTGCCGCGAAGGTACTTGGTGGTTGGTGCAACTGCTGCGTGATTTCGAGGCCGGAAAAGCAGCAGCGGGCAGCATCGAAAAACTGCTCAGCGTCACCGAAATCATTGATGGTAAATCTTTCTGTGCGCTGGCGGCCGGAGCCTGTGCCTGTGTCACTTCGGCAGTTAAGCGCTTCCGCTCCGAGTTTGAAACAGGTTACAGCACGCCTGCCTGGGAAGCCTTCCCGTATGCGCGCAGTGCGCTATTTGGGGAAGGAGCGGCGAAATGAGTGTCGAACCTAAGCCGATGGATGCAGCAGTAGAAACGATCACGGTAACTATCGACGGAATCGAAACCGAAGTTCCTAAGGGTACGCTGGCAATCCGCGCTGCGGAGCAGCTTGGGATTATCATCCCGCGTTTTTGTGACCACCCGCTGTTAGACCCAGTGGGAGCCTGTCGGCAATGCCTGGTAGAGGTGCCCGATGCCGGAAACGGACGGGGTTTCCCCACTCCCCAGGCTGCCTGCACTTTATCCGTCGCGCCTGGCATGCAAATCCAGACCCAGCACACCTCCGAGGTAGCGCGAGCCGCGCAAGCTGGGGTACAGGAATTGATGTTGATAAATCATCCGCTGGACTGTCCGGTTTGTGACAAAGGCGGAGAATGCCCGTTACAGAACCAGGCTTTTGCTCAAGGGCAGACCCACTCTCGTTACGAGGGGGTGAAACGCACCTATCGCAAGCCGGTTGCGATCTCACCGCAGATTTTACTTGATCGGGAACGCTGTGTGCTGTGCGCGCGTTGCACCCGCTTCTCGGATCAAATTTCCGGCGATCAGTTGATTGCCATGACTGAACGCGGAGCTAAGCAGCAGGTTGGCAATTTCGCCGATGAGCCATACAACTCCTATTTCAGCGGCAATGTGGTTCAGCTTTGTCCGGTAGGGGCGTTGACGGCATCCAGCTATCGTTTCAGTTCCAGACCTAACGATTTGGTTTCTACCGATACTACCTGTGAGCATTGTGCGGCTGGCTGCCAATTGCGAACTGACCACCGGCATTACCAAACCCGGAGACGGCTGGCTGGAAATGCGCCCGAGGTGAACGAAGAATGGATTTGTGACAAGGGCAGATTCGCTTTCTCGTCGGCTGGCGCCACCCGACTTGCCACTCCGTTGGTTCGTATCGATGGTGAACTGCAACCGGCTTCGTGGCCGGAAGCTATCGACGCGGCGGTCGCTGGACTGAAAGCTGCCGGTAATAGCATTGGAGTGCTGGTTGGCGGTCGACTCAGCGTGGAGAATGCCTACGCATACTCCAAGTTCGCCAGAGTAGCACTTGGCACGAACGACATTGATTTCAGGTCACGTCCTGCTAGCGACGAAGAAGCCGAGTTCTTAGCTGCGAAGGTGGCTGGGATTAAGCTAGAAAACAGTGTCACCTACAGCGATTTTGCGAATGCCAAGCAGGTGATCTTGGTCTGTTTTGAGCCAGAAGATGAAGCTCCCATCGTTTTTCTGCGGCTGCGCAAAGCGGTACGGAAAAATAAGTTGCAGGTCGTCACTATCGCAGCGTTCGCATCGCGCGGTTCCGCAAAGCTGGGGGCGGAACTGCGTAGTGCCGCCCCTGGTGATGAAGCGAAGGCTTTGGAAGAGTTGAAACTTGATGCAGACACCATCATCTTGGTGGGGGAGCGGGCGGCGACTGCTCCAGGGGTCTTGAAGGCTGTCGTTGAATCGGGGGCAAGGTGGGCTTGGATTCCGCGCCGTGCCGGTGAAATTGGGGCGCTTGAGGCAGGTTGTCTACCGGGATTGCTGCCAGGAGGACGTCCGGTAATCGATGACGCGGCCAGAGCTGAAGTGGGTGCGGTTTGGGGTGTCGAACCACCTGCTGCGGCTGGGAAGGCTGCCAACGAAATGTTGATGTCGGCTCCGAAAGCGCTATTGATTTCCGGTCTGGAATTCAAAGATTTCGCCGACGCGAGCTTGGCGGCTGTTATAAGCGGAAGCGTCGAGTTTGTAATCAGTCTTGACAGCGCAGACTCAACGGTTGCGCGCTACGCCGACGTGGTGTTTCCGGTGGCTTTGATCGAAGAGCAGAGCGGACACTTCTTTAATTGGGAGCATCGCGCCGGTGTCGTAAATCAGGTAAACACGCAAGCAAAGCAGACCATGACCGAGCTGCGGGTGCTGGGAGCGTTCGCGGATGCCCTGGAGAAACCTTTGGGACTTGCTACCGCTGCGAAAGCCTGGGACGAGTTGCACAAACTCGGAGTTTGGGAAGGGGTGCGACCTGACCTTAGCGACGCACCCGTAGAAACCGGCGGCGATGGTTACCGGCTGGCGACGTGGCGGATGCTGATTGATAACTCGGCGTCGATCGCTGCGAATAGTTCATTAGCGCAAACAGCCCCAAAGCCTGTGGCGCGAATCAGTCCAGCTACTGCGGCAAAACTCAACCTTTCATCAGGCGACAAAGTCGAAATTGGCGGCACAAATGGTGAAGTGCAGTTGCCGGTCGCCATCACAGATGACCTACGGGACGACAGCGTTTGGATTCCGAGTAATTCCGGCGCACTCAGTGTCGGCGAGTTGGGTCTATCGCATGGCTGCTATGTCCCCTTGAGTCCAGGAGGTGCCAACGATGAATGACCCACTGTGGCTAATCATCTTGAAAGTTGTCCTGCTTTTCGTAGTGCTGCTGGTTTGGACAATCTTTAATGTGTGGTATGAAAGACGCCTTGTAGGGCGAATGCAGAACCGACTGGGTCCAATCATGAACGGCCCGCTCGGACTGGGACAGGCGTTAGCCGACGGTATGAAGCTGCTATTCAAAGAGGACTTCATGCCGCATCGGGTGGACAGAGTGCTGTTCATTTTGGCACCGCTCATCGCCGGAACCGCAGCATTTTCGGCGTGGGCGATGATCCCCTTCGGCGGGGAAGTCAAGATTTGGGATCCATTCACCTCAACCACAATCACCACTAGATTGCAGGTAGCTGACATGCCGGTTGGAACCTTGATGATTCTTGCAGTGGCTTCAGTGGGGATTTATGGGTTTGTGCTGGCGGGATGGTCGTCAAATTCGCCGTATTCGCTGCTCGGGGCGTTGCGTTCTAGTGCGCAAATGATTTCCTACGAGATCGCAATGGGTTTGAGTTTTGTTGCGGTGTTTCTGTTCTCGTCTTCGATGGCTACTTCGACGATAGTGGAGCAGCAGACTCGTAAGTTTTATCTTTTCGGTTTAGACATCGGATGGGAGACCTGGAATTGGTTGATTCTTTTCCCGAGTTTCTGCATCTACGTCATTGCAATGGTCGGTGAAACCAACCGCGCGCCATTCGACCTGCCAGAGGCTGAATCTGAATTGGTCTCGGGTTACATCACTGAATACTCAGGATTCCGTTACGCGATCTACTTCCTAGCTGAGTACATCAACATGGCGACAGTATCCGCAGTGGCAACCACCTTATTTATGGGGGGGTACCTAACTCCGTGGCCACTAAACCTGATACCAGGGCTGGACAACCCTTGGCTGGGCTTGGTTTGGTTTGTAATCAAGGTGCAGTTGTTCATTTCGTTGTTCGTGTGGCTGCGCGGGACGCTGCCGCGTTTCCGTTACGACCAGTTCATGAAACTCGGCTGGAAAGCGCTAATCCCAATTTCGTTGGCTTGGATTATCGTTTTCGCAGTGGTGCGGAAACTGCAAGATGAGGGAGCCATGAATGAGAACGTCAGGACTGGAATTTTCATAGTTGCCGGAATATTGGTCGTTATTTTGGTGGTACTGCTTTTCATTCCAGAAAAGAAACCTCCCGAACCTGAAGTTGAAGATACCGAGTTTGACGCATTTGCTGGCGGCTTCCCGATTCCGCCGCCGCTGGGGACGACGTTGCCAGATGCGCCAGTCCTAGTCGCTCAAGCGGAGTCAATGTCGCCAGAGGGGGGTCGGTGATGGGTTTCCTCGATTCATGGGCGGGCTTCGGAGTAACTTTCCGAACCATTTTCCGGCGCACTTTCACTCAAGGCTATCCCGAGAAGGGCAAAGAGAAGGTCACCCAGCCGCGCTTCCACGGCAGGCATCAGTTGAATCGTTGGCCTGATGGCTTGGAGAAATGTGTCGGATGTGAACTGTGTGCTTGGGCTTGCCCGGCTGACGCGATCTATGTTGAAGGCGCCGAAAACAACGATTTTGTGCGATATTCTCCGGCTGAGCGGTATGGCGGGGTCTACCAGATCAACTACACACGTTGCATTTTCTGCGGCATGTGTATTGAAGCATGTCCGGTTCGTGCGCTCACAATGACAAATGAATTCAAGTTGGCTGATACCAGCCGCGAGAAGTTGATCTACACCAAGGACAGGTTGTTGGCGCCGCTGATTCCTGGCATGGAGGAACCGCCGCATCCGCGTCGACTCGGCGCGAGTGAGGCTGAGTACTTCTTGGGACTGCCGCCGTCTGGGCAAACTGACAATCGCACTCCGCTGGAAGAAGGTGACGACGAATGATTCCACTAGCGCTTGAGACAGACATTTTATTTGCGATCTGCGGCCCCTTGGCGGTAGCCGGTGCCCTCGGATTGGTGCTCTTTCGCAAAGCGGTATATTCCGCGCTGAGCTTGGCTTTCACGATGCTCAATTTGGCGGCTCTCTACGTGGGGATGGATGCCCCGATGTTGGCGGCTGCACAAATCATCGTTTATACCGGCGCGATCATGATGCTCTTTCTGTTCGTGCTGATGCTAGTTGGTGTTGATCGTTCAGATTCACTGGTGGAGACGCTCAAAGGGCAGCGGATTTGGGCTGTGATTGGAGCGGTGGGAATCAGCGGGTTATTGATCGCTGGCACTGGCCAAATGGTCACCCGAGCTCTAGGTGTACGCAGCGCAAATGGCGAATTCGGCTCAAATGTGCAGGGTCTAGCTGCTCTGATTTTCGGCAAATATGTGTTTCCGTTTGAGCTGACTTCAGCATTGTTGATCACAGCAGCGGTTGGGGCAATGATCTTGGCACAGAATGTCCGCTTGACTCCGAAGCTGTCGCAACGCGAAATGTCGGTGCAGCGGATGAAAGCCTACGCCGACAGCGGAACCCATCCGGGTGCTTTGCCGAGTTCTGGGGTGGTCGCACTCCATAATTCGATCGCTGTTCCGGCGCTGCTTCCTGATGGCAGCATCGCTCCTGATTCAGTTTCAGAAACGTTGCATACCCGCGGTGCCATTCTCGACACTGCGGAGTTGAGCCAGGCGACTGCGAAAAACTTCGGGCTGATCGCGGCGGCTACAGGCACTGAATTGGGCAACGATACCAACTCTGGAGGTGAAATCGAATGAATCCAGATTTTGTGCTTTGGCTAGCGGCGATACTTTTTGGGATTGGAGCGTTCGGGCTTATTACGCGCCGTAACGCACTCGTTGCGTTCATGTGCGTAGAGCTGATGTTGAACGCCGCAAACCTGGTATTAGTGACGATGTCAGAGGTACATGGCGGACTTGATGGACAGGTTGCTGCGCTGTTTGTGATGGTTGTCGCTGCCGCCGAGGTAGTCGTCGGACTTTCGATCATCGTCATGGTGTACCGGTCTAGACGTTCAGTTTCGGTTGACACCGCTAGTCTGCTGAAACGCTGAGGAGCCACAGATGATTACCCTGCTTACTGATCTGCCAATAGCGGCTACTGGAGCGTTCTCTTGGGCTTGGCTGATGATCGCAATCCCAGCTTTTGGAGCCGCCGTGTTGCTGCTGGGAGGAAAAGCCGTAGCTGGTTTTGGACATTGGCTTGCGGTGCTGGCGTCGTTCACGTCGTTTGGCATTGCTGTGGTTTTGTTCATATTGATGCTTTCTAGTCCTGAATCCAGCCGGGCGGTGGCCGTGCCGCTGTTCGAGTGGATACACCTTGGGAGTTGGACGATTTCTGCCGGACTGCTGATCGACCAATTGTCGATCTTGTTTGCACTGCTGGTCACTGGTGTCGGCAGTGTGATTCACCTCTACTCCGTTGGGTACATGGCACATGACGAGCGTAGAAGCCGATTCTTTGCTTTCCTGAATTTGTTCATCACCGCCATGCTCATCTTGGTACTGGCTGACAACTACTTGGTATTGTTCGTCGGCTGGGAAGGTGTGGGGCTGGCCTCGTATCTGCTAATCGGTTTTTGGCAACACAAGCCTTCGGCTGCTGCGGCGGCGAAGAAGGCTTTTGTGATGAACCGCATTGGCGATCTGGGTATGACTTTGAGCATCTTCGCCATGCTTGCGCTGGTAGGTTCGTCGGCTTTCGTTGACGTTGACGCTGCTGCCAGCGCCAATGCAAGTCCTTGGTGGACGACGATTGGTTTCTTGTTGCTGCTGGGTGCGTGCGGGAAATCAGCACAGGTACCGTTACAGGCTTGGCTGCTGGACGCGATGGAAGGACCAACGCCAGTTTCGGCGTTGATTCACGCTGCGACGATGGTGACTGCCGGAGTTTATCTGGTGGTTCGTTCCCACGAGGTCTATGCACAATCGCAGGCTGCGGCTTTAGCGGTATGCATAGTCGGTGCGGTGACCTTGCTTGTCGGCGCTTGGATTGGTTGTTCCAAAGACGACATCAAGAAGGTACTGGCCGGTTCTACCATGAGCCAGATCGGCTATATGATGCTCGCTGCCGGTATCGGGCCCGCTGGTTGGGCTTTCGCTATTTTCCATCTGCTGACGCACGGGTTCTTCAAAGCCAACATGTTCTTGGGCGCTGGTTCGGTGATGCATGCAATGGATGACGACGTAAATATGCGTAACTACGGCGGGCTAGCAAAGGTGATTCCGATCACTTTCATTACGTTCGCTATGGGTTATCTGGCGATCATCGGATTCCCGGGCTTTGCAGGCTATTTCTCGAAAGATCACATCATCGAAGCCGCATTTGGACAGGGGTTGGTTTTCGGCGTTATCGCGCTCGTTGGGGCTGGCATCACGGCGTTCTATATGACCAGGTTGATGTGTATGACGTATCTGAGTCAAAAACGTTGGAATCAAGGCGTCAAACCGCATGAATCGCCGCTGACGATGACCATACCGTTGATTATCTTGGCGGCCTTCAGCTTCGTTGGCGGCGCCGTGATGAACGGTTGGATTCAGGGCTGGCTAGCTCCGGCACTAGGTACCCATCCGCACGAGGTTGGCTGGATTCCCTCTGGTATCGGTTGGGCGACGCTGGTAGTCGTCGGAGTGGGAGTTGGGCTGGGTTGGTTCTTGTTTTACCGCAAGCCGGTGCCCAAGCAGGCTCCGGATACTCAGAACCCGTTCACAATTGCAGGGCGAAATGATGTGTTCGGTGATGCGGTGAACAATATCTTGGTCGTCAAACCTGCCAAACTGGCGGCAGACACGATCATCGCCAATGACACTTGGGTATTTGATCGCGGAGTAGACGCTTTAGCGAATGTGTTTTTGAAGTTGTCGAATGTTGGGCGCAAGTTGCAGTCCGGTCAAGTTCGTTCTTATGCACTGCTCATGACGCTTGGTGTCGTCTTGGTCACGGCAGTGCTGTTCATCGGGCAGTTGGGCTAGGGGAGGAGTTGAAATGACATTACCTTGGCTGACGGTTTTGGGCTTAATCCCGATCGTGGGTGCGCTGCTGCTGTGTCTGCCAGTGTTCAAGCATGTGGGCAAAGTAGTCGGACTGGCGTTTTCGTTGTTGACGTTTGGTGTCGGCAGCTGTGTCACGGTGCTTTACCTGGGTGGATTGAACCTGAATGAGCAAATCTCTTGGATGCCTGCTTTCGGAACTTATTGGGCGCTTGCGGTCGACGGCATGGGGTTGTTGCTGGTGCTCTTGACGGCTACGCTCGTCCCTGTCGTGCTCATAGCTGAGTGGAATATCGCCGAACGGATACAGCAGGCTAATCCAGAAGCGAAACGCTGGGATGGGCGAGCTTTCTTTGCCCTGGTGCTATTGCTGGAAGGGCTTTGCCTTTTCGTATTCATGGCACAAGATGTGCTGCTGTTCTATCTGCTTTTTGAGGCGACGTTGCTGCCGATGTACTTTTTGATTGGCGGTTTCGGTGGGTCAAGGCGCAGTTACGCTGCCACTAAGTTCCTGCTTTTCGGACTGGTAGGCGGGCTGATCATGCTGGTTTCAGTGATCGGAGTTTA
Source organism: Propionibacteriaceae bacterium (assembly GCA_009778535.1). Lineage (GTDB taxonomy): Bacteria > Actinomycetota > Actinomycetes > Propionibacteriales > Propionibacteriaceae > Propionicimonas. The sequence continues at coordinate 8,664 of WRJP01000012.1, forward strand.
CGTCTGGAGCGAGACTGAGGCAGGCAATCCCACCTATCTGATTTCGGAGTTGACGAAACTGGATACTGGCGCGACGGGTTCGCTGTTGATGATCTGTTTCTTGGTCGCCTTCATTCTGAAAGCGCCGATGGTTCCAGTCCATGTCTGGCTGCCAACCACTGCTGAGGAAGCTACACCGGGCACGTCGGCGTTGCTGGTTGGCATCATGGACAAAATGGGCACCTTCGGGATGATCAAGATTTGTTTGGCACTGTTCCCGCAGGAATCAATCAACGCTGCTCCGGTAATGATTACCTTAGCTTTGATTTCGATTCTGTACGGCGGGTTGGCGGCTGTCAGTTCGCCGAATTTGCTGCGTTTGGTAGCGTACACGTCGGTGAGCCATTTCGGGTTTATGGTGTTGGGGATTTACACCTTCACGTCTGTGGGAATGAGCGGTTCTATCTTCTACATGGTGAACCACGGTTTCTCCACGGCGGCGCTTTTCTTGGCACTTGGTTATCTGATAAAACGGGGCGGCTCTGCCAAAATTGCCGATTACGGCGGGGTACAGAAAGTTGCACCTGTCATGGCTGGGGTGGTTTTGGTTGCGGGGCTTTCTGCACTTGCCTTGCCTGGCATGTCGAGTTTCGTCTCAGAGTTCATGGTTCTGGCCGGAGCCTGGTCGCGGATTCCGTGGGTGGCGATTATCGCGGCATTAGGTATGGTTTTGGCTGCGGTTTACGTTCTTCGCATGTATCAGCGGGTGATGACTGGGTCGTTGGAATCGGAGCTTGCAACCAAGATTGGAGTCGATCTGGACTTGAAGGAACGGCTGATCGCTGGTTTCTTAATTCTGGTGATTCTGGTGTTGGGGTTTGTGCCTAATTTGGCACTGGGCATCATCGAACCTACGGCGGTAAACATAGTCGGTGTGCTTGGGTTGTCTGACCCAATGCCACAGCTAGGAGGCAAGTGATGACAATCCCTGATCCGGTTTTTGAGTGGCTGGAACTGTCTCCGGTACTAGTGGTGTTCGTAGCCGCGTGTCTTGGCGTGATTATTGAGGCGGTTGTTCCGCGGAAAGCTCGTTTCTACTGCCAGCTTGTGCTTGCAGAGATTAGCCTGCTTTCTAGTGTTGGTTTCCTGGTTTTCAACGGTGTCAGGGGCGCTTGGGGGCCGTTGGCAATGAAAGCGGTGATGCTCGACGGACCCGCGTTTGTGGCATGGTTGGCGCTGTTGGTCTTTGGGTTCTTGGCGTTGCTGGTTTTTGCCGAACGTAAAATCAATGCGGGGGCGACGGCCTTTGCTGCGCTCGCTTCTGCGGTTCCAGGTTCGGCTACCGAGTCGGAAGCTATTGCGCAGCGCCGGGAGCACACTGAAATCTTCCCGCTGGCGCTGTTCAGTATCGCGGGCATGATGGTTTTCGTCGCAGCGAATGATCTGCTCACGATGTTTATCGCACTAGAAGTAATGTCACTTCCCTTATATCTGATGAGCGGCATGGCGCGTAGCCGTCGTATCCTTAGCCAAGAGGCGGCGTTGAAGTACTTCTTGTTGGGGGCGTTCGCTTCGGCGTTTTTCCTGTTCGGGATTGCTTTGCTGTATGGCTATTCCGGCAGCTTCAATCTGGCACGAATCGCTGATTCGCTGGGGTTTTCGACTATGAATCGCGGCCTGCTGCTTTGCGGTATTGGTTTGATGGCGGTTGGGCTGTTGTTCAAGGCAGGGGTGGTGCCTTTCCAGTTTTGGGTGCCTGACGTTTATACCGGAGCGCCCACGCCGGTCACTGGCTTCATGGCTATCTGTACGAAGTTGGCGGCGGTCGTCGGGTTGGCAAGGGTTTTCTATGTCGCGCTCGGTGCGGAACGTTGGAGTTGGCAAACCCTGTTTGCGGTGCTGGCCATTGCGACGATGCTGGTCGGGGTGATCTTGGCACTGACCCAGACCGATCTCAAACGGCTGTTGGCGTATTCTGCTATTTCCCATGCTGGTTTCATTCTGACCGCTGTGGTGGGCGCGTATCAGAATGTTGCCGCAGGGCGTGTTAACGCCTTTGGTTCGATCATTTTTTACCTGATCGCCTATGGGTTTGGAATCATTGCTGCCTTTGCGATTATCACCACTGTTAGGGACGAGGGGGGAGAAGCTACCAGATTGCAGAGTTGGAACGGCTTGGGGCGCAAGAATCCCTTGCTGGCTGGAGTCTTTGCGTTCTTGTTGCTCAGTTTTGCTGGTATTCCGCTCACTGGCGGGTTCATCGGTAAGTGGGAGGTTTTCGCTTCCGCTTGGGCTGGCGGGTTCTGGTGGCTGGCTATTACCGCAGTCGGGTTCTCGCTGGTCGCCGCTTATGTCTACATAAAGGTGATAATGGCCATGTTCTTTGAAGAACCTGACGAAACGGTAGTGGTCGGCAAAGCTTCGCTGTTCACCTGGATTCCGGTGGCTATTGGAGCCTTGGCGACTCTATACCTTGGCATTTTCCCCGAACACCTGATGGAACTCGTCTCAAACCTGCAAATCTTCCTCCGCTAGCAGTTGGAGCGTCGGGACTGTTGGAGCACGCAAGTAAAGTAAAGAGAGTAAGTGGAGCGTAACTCTTGTTACGAAATCTCTATTGGGAGCACTAGAGGGACATGGGATGATCTGTACTCGCATGCCAAGTCAATACTATCGCCGACTTTCCCAGGCAGCATGGGGAATTTTCGGTTTCTTCTTTTGCTTAATAGCTTTCTTTACGATCGTAAGAATATTAGCCAGTCCACAGCCATGGTATTGGCGTGCTTTGGTAATGCTGATTCCTGTAATTCTTACCGTAGCCCCAATCTTCGTATTTCAGCGTATGAGTGACGATGCGTTTCGCAAGTTGTTGATTCGCTGGCCGTTGCGTTGGATGGCTGGCTTCGATGGAAACTGGCTCCCTTACAACCGGGTGCCCTTTATTTCCGTCACGACTAAAGGAATCGCCACCGACATGAAGCTGTCCTTTGGTGTGAAACGCATACCTTGGTCTGCGATTGATAAGGTAGCAGCGTTTGGCATCACATCTCCAAATTCAATCAAGCCGCGCCAGATCGGAGTGCGCATGGCAGTTTCGGGTAACCACCGCGAACTGAGACGCTACGAGACTTTGGGTTTGGAGGCACCTTTCACGCATGAAATCTCGATTGGTCTGTTGGAAAATGGAAAAGTTGAATTCACGGCACAACAAATCGAGGAACAGATCGAAACATTGGGCGCTGCTTTGCTTGAGTATGGCCGCGAAAGGCGGGCGTTACTCCCGCCACAAGAACCCACTGAGACTACCGCCGTCACTTGGGATAGCTACCCTCACGTTGTTTGACTTGCATGGAAGGAGCATGAAGTGATCATTACGGCCACACCGGCAAGAGAATACCGGCTTGGACTAAGAGTAACGATGGCTTTGTTGTGTGGCTTTTTTGCCTTTTTCGCTTTGATTCCGATCGCGGCTACGTTATATGTTACCGGCGCTTGGGATTGGTGGCTTTCCTTTTTTCTATTGCCAGTGTTCATGACTGGCGCATTGGCTGTGGTGTTTCATCGGGTCAGTGATGAGACGGTGAAAAAACTCCTGATCAAGGCGCCATTTCGTTATTTTTCCGGACCCCAGTCGCTGCTGCATCCAGTGGACGCGCTACATTTCCTTTCCGTTACTACATCCGGCATCAACACAAATGTCCAGATGCTCTTTCGAGTTAACCGTATTCCTTGGACGGCTGTTGCTACGGTGGTAGCTGTCAGTGTCAAGACTGCTAGCGCATTCAAGCCCGACCTTATTGGGTTGCGGTTGGCAATCACCGGCGAACATCCCAAGCTGGATCGCTATGAGGTGTCGGATTTGCCGACGCCGTTTACCCATGAAATCTGGTTTGAGTTTGTAGGTGATCTTGATCAGACAGTGTCAGATTTAACGGATGCGCTGCTTGAGTATGGACGCGAAAAGCGAGCGTTACCTGCGCCGCAAGAACAACTTGATTCTAACGCTGCTTGGGATCACTACCCTCACGTTGTTTGAAAAGCGAGGAATCACTATCCTCTGGCAGCCAATCAAACCACACCACCACCTTCCAAGATGCGTGGTAAATGTTAGGCTTGGCGTATGAGTTGGAATCCCGCCCTCGTTACCGATGAGATCGACGCGGATTTCGCCAGTTCTGTTTCAGATTTCATTGAAGAGATCGAGGAACGCCTTGTCGAAATAGCCAAGGCTGACACCGCATTTGCCAGTGAAGCTGCTGGGCACATCATCGCTTCAGGCGGAAAACGTTTCCGTCCGCTGATCGTAGTTACAGCTTCATTTTTGGGTCAAGCCAAACGCCAAGATGTTATCAACGCAGCCTTGGTAGTCGAATTAACGCATGCTGCAAGTCTGTATCACGACGATGTGATGGACGAAGCGCCCATGCGTCGCGGAGTTCCCAGCGCGAATCAACTCTGGGGAAATTTGGCGGCGATACTGGCAGGCGACTTGCTCTTTTCCAGAGCGTCGGCTGCAGTAATCAAGCTGGGAATGGAATACGTGAAGGTGCAGACGGCGACCTTCGCGCGTCTCGTGCAAGGCCAACTTTCTGAAACAGTCGGTCCCACACCCCAAGACGACCCGTTGGAGCACTATCTGAAAGTCGTCGCCGACAAGACGGGATCGCTGATAGCCACCTCGGCGCTTTTCGGAGGTATGGTCGCAAAGCTGCCGCAAGAGCAGTTGACAGCATTGGCAAAATTCGGTGAAGAAATCGGAATCCTTTTTCAACTCAGCGACGACATTATCGACATCACTTCCGACGAAGCCGGCAAAAAACCAGGTGCCGATCTGCGAGCAAAAATCCCAACTCTGCCAATCTTGTTACTGCGCAAGGACGCACGTGAAGAAGACCAGAAGTTGCGCGAACTCCTCTCCGGTGACCTTTCTGACGACGCTGCGCTAGCTAACGTTCTGGACTTGTTACGACAGAATTGGTGTATGGAGGCAGCGCGCCTTGAAGTGCAGGCAAGATCAGCTTTAGCCAGAAGCTACCTGGAGCCACTGCCTGACGGTCATGCCAAGCGCGCCCTGGAAGCACTCTGCGATGCTGTCGCAACCCGCACTACCTGAGCCGGGAGCATCAGTGTTTGTGCTGCCAGAATGACGAGCCAAAAAGGGCGAAACCACGATGATGATTCATGAGTTAAGTGCGCAGGAGTTGGCTCAAGCCGTGCGCAGCAAGCAACTCAGCGCGGTAGAGGTCGCCGACCACACCCTGCGGAGAGCCGAAGCGCTCAGCGACGATGTAGGTGCGTTCGTAGCCGTAACTCCAGATTACGCCCTAGAACAGGCGCGGCGACTAGATGCCAGCCTCGCAACCGGCGATGCGGAAGAAAGTCCGCTGCTGGGGGTTCCGTGCCCAATCAAAGACCTAAATGCGGTAGCAGGTTTGCCGCTGGAATTCGGTTCGGCAACCATGAAAGGCAACGTTTCAAAACACACCGATGGGGTAGTGACGCTGCTCACGCAAGGCGGTACGGTGGTGGTCGGAAAGACGAGCACTCCCGAGTATGGATTTCCCTGCTACACCGAACCCGACAATGCCCCGCCTTCGCGTACTCCTTGGGATCGCTCGCGTTCGGCAGGCGGATCGAGCGGTGGGGCAGCAGCAGCAGTTGCGGCAAAGATCGTGCCCATCGCCCAGGCATCCGACGGTGGCGGCTCCATCCGTATCCCCGCGTCATGTTGCGGATTGGTTGGGCTGAAACCCAGCCGTGGACGAGTCAGTCATGGCCCATACGGTTTCCCAGGTGCGGGCTTGACCACTAATGGTGTTCTGACCCGCAACGTTCGTGACACTGCGTTAGCGCTGGATGTCATTTCGACTGTTCCGGTCGGCGAAGTTTTCCATGTCGAAGCTCCGCACACCAGCTTCCTAGCTGCCTGCGAAGTCGACCCTGGGCAGCTCAAGATCGGTATGCTGACCAAACCGATCATCGCAGACACAAACGTCCATCCGGCTCCCCTGGAAGCCGTGCATGCCACGGCATTGCAGCTAGAGAGTCTAGGTCACATCGTCGAAGAAGCGCCGGTGCCGATGCGTGTAGAACAGTGGGACGCTTTTGCGGCGCTCTGGTCAGTTGGCGCTTCGAGTATTCCGGTTACTGCGCAGAAAGAAACACTGCTGCGCCCATTGACGAGATGGCTGCGAGAACAAGGTCGCAAAGTCAGCGGAGATGCATACGCGGCGGCGCTAGTTGCATCGCAACGGTTGGCGCGCCGGATAGCGCAAGCGTGGCATCGGTACGACATCATCTTGACTCCGACACTGGCCGCCCCGCCCGCAAAGATAGGGGAACTGCGCAACGACGACGATCCCCAAGCAGATTTCGCCGCTCAGACTCGCTTTACGCCGTGGACTTCGGTATACAACGTGAGCGGACTTCCCGCGATTTCATTGCCGCTGCATACGTCTATTATCGATGGCGTAGAACTGCCAATCGGAGTAATGATCGGTGGCCGCTTCGGGGCTGAGGCATTGCTGCTCAGTGTTGCTGCTCAGCTTGAGGCCGCGACTTTACTCGCCCCCCGAGCGCCGCAAAACATCTGATAGTCGTTCTGCGGCTGCGATCACGGCGGGAGCGTGCAGTCGCCCGGGCTGCCTGGAGAGTCGCTCAATAGGGCCCGAGACGCTGACGGCAGCGATTACCTTTCCGGCGGGGGAGCGTACCGGCGCGGAAACCGAAGCGACACCCTGCTCGCGCTCAGCAACTGATTGTGCCCAACCGCGGCGGCGGACACTAGCTAGAGCTACTGCTGAGAAAGTAGCGTTTGCCAACCCGCGTTGAATGCGTTCTGGATCTTCCCAGGCCAGCAGCACTTGGGCGGCTGAACCGGCGTTCATGGTGAGCTGTGAGCCGACAGGGATGGTATCGCGTAATCCCGAGGGACGTTCTGCTGCCGCAGCACAGATTCGGAAATCTCCTTGGCGTCGGAATAGTTGTGCCGATTCGCCGATGATGTCACGCAATCTAGCCAGTACTGGGCCTGCCGTGGCTAGCAGCCGATCTTCCCCAGCCGCTGCGGAAAGTTCGGTGAGGCGTGGCCCCAGCACGAAACGTCCTTGCAAATCTCGCCCAACCAGACGATGATGTTCCAGTGCAACTGCTAGTCTATGTGCCGTAGGCCGAGCTAGTCCGGTAGCGGTAACTAGCCCTGCTAGGGTTATCGGTCCCTGTTCTAGAGCCGATAAAACCAGGGCTGCTTTATCCAGAACTCCAACACCACTTGAATTGTCCATATGCTGATACTCTCATCTTGCATCGTGATATGCAAGGTGAGAGTATGAACTCGTATGGAAATACCTGAAAAAAGATCAAAAAAACAAGGTTGTTAGGGGTAGTAATGGGTAAAACTCTGAGTGACAAGGTGTGGGATGCTCACGTTGTTCGCAGCGCCGAAGGTGAGCCCGACCTGCTCTACATTGATCTGCAACTGGTTCATGAGGTGACTAGCCCACAGGCATTCGACGGGTTGCGCATTGAATCTCGTGCGGTACGTCGTCCGGATTTGACGATAGCAACTGAAGATCACAACACCCCGACTGAGAATATCCTCGCCCCGATAGCCGATCCGGTTTCAAAGCTGCAAGTGGAGACGTTGCGCAACAATGCCGCGGAATTTGGTCTCCGCATTCACAAACTCGGCGATATTGACCAGGGAGTCGTTCACATCATTGGCCCGCAGCTTGGCCTGTCCCAGCCTGGAACCACCATCGTTTGCGGCGATTCGCACACTGCTACGCACGGCGCGTTCGGTGCTTTGGCCTTCGGTATCGGTACGTCCGAGGTTGAACATGTGCTGGCGACTCAAACGCTGCACCAAGCAAAACCTAAGCGGATGGCAGTCAACATTGAAGGGACGCTGCCTCCTGATGTCTCGGCGAAAGACGTGATACTGGCATTGATCGCAAAAGTTGGTACCGGCGGCGGCCAGGGACACATCGTCGAATACCGCGGTTCGACGATTGCGCAACTCTCGATGGATGCTCGGATGACGATCTGCAATATGAGCATCGAGTGGGGAGCAAAGGCAGGAATGATCGCTCCCGATGAGACGACTTTCGCCTATCTGAAAGATACTCCGCATGCACCAAAGGGCGCGGATTGGGATGCGGCGCTGGCTTACTGGAAGACGCTGTATTCCGACGCTGATGCTGTATTCGATGCTGAGGTTGATCTCGACGTTTCGCAGTTGACGCCGTATGTCACTTGGGGGACGAATCCGGCACAAGGTTTGCCGTTGTCAGGGTCGGTTCCTGATCCAGAACAGCAAGCTGATTCAGCGACAAAGGCGGCGACCGAACGCGCGCTGGCGTATATGGGACTTGCCCCTGGTACCCCGCTACGTGACATTGCGGTGGATACCGTATTTTTGGGGTCTTGTACGAATGGCAGGATTGAGGATTTACGTGTCGCGGCGGCGGTGTTGTCCGGTCACCACGTTGCTGATGGGGTACGGATGCTGGTGGTGCCAGGGTCAGCGCGGGTGAAGCGTCAGGCCGAAGATGAAGGTCTTGACGCGGTGTTTACCGCCGCGGGTGCGCAGTGGCGTGAGGCGGGGTGCTCGATGTGTCTTGGTATGAATCCAGATCAGCTTGCACCTGGTGAGCGCAGCGCTTCCACCTCGAACCGAAACTTTGAAGGCCGTCAAGGAAAAGGCGGGCGTACACATTTAGTGTCGCCAGCCGTAGCAGCGGCCACCGCAATCCAGGGAACGTTGAGTTCTCCGGCTGACCTTGCCGACAGTACTAGGTAGGAAGACAGACATTATGGAAAAATTCTCAACACACTGCGGTATCGCAGTCCCGCTACGCCGTAGCGATGTCGACACCGACCAGATCATTCCAGCCGTCTATTTGAAGCGGGTTAGCCGCAGCGGATTCGAGGACGGACTGTTTTCAGCTTGGCGATCTGACCCAGATTTCGTATTGAATAATCCGGCCTACGCTCGCGGCTCAATCTTGATCGCTGGGCCAGATTTTGGGACTGGGTCGTCACGCGAACACGCAGTCTGGGCGTTACAAAACTATGGTTTCAAGGTAGTTATCGGTTCTCGTTTCGGCGACATCTTCGCCGGGAACGCAGCCAAGGCCGGACTGTTGATCGTGAAGGTTTCCACTGATGTCGTCGAGCGGTTGTGGGAATACGCCGAAGCAGACCCGGGCATCGAATTCGAGGTGAACCTGGTTACACAGACGATCCGTGCCGCTGACCAGGGGTTCAGCTTCGAGATCGACGAGTACACGCGCAATCGTTTCTTAGCGGGTTTGGACGACATTGCACTCACCTTGCAGCATGGGGCCGAGATCGCCGCTTTCGAGGCGACCCGTCCTTCCTGGATGCCCACCACCTTACCTGCCGCTGGTTAAGCGCCGACCCGGTGGTTGAGTGCTAGCTGTGAAGCTAGCGTATCGAAACCAGGGTCGATGTATCGATCCTGCGACAGGCGACGCAATGCGACCAGATAGCGGAGGGTGACGACACGAACTTCTGCCTTAACTCGTGGTTTCTGTGAAATATGGCCTTCGACCAACTCAACCGAGAATGAGGCGTGCAGCGCGCCGTGGTCATTTTTAGATATGGTGTACGGGTGCAAAAGCAGCCGACTCGGGTGGCACTGATCTTCGGTGGGACAAGCCCTGAACATGAAATATCGTGCCTGACTGCTGGCGGGGTCATGCGAGCAATCGACACGACACGCTTCGACGTGTTTGGGGTGGGTATTGCCAAGGACGGACGGTGGCTGCAAGTCCCTGTTGCCGACATAAAAACCTGGGAGGTTGTGGGGTCAGCGCTGCCGAGCGTCGACCCGAAATACCCAGAACTTGCTTTGCTGCGTGCAGATACTGGTGGAGTGTTGGGCGTTATCGATGCTGGCCAACTCGCCGAACTGCAACCCTTCGATGTTGCTTTTATCTTGCTGCACGGCCCGTTTGGGGAAGACGGAACGATCCAAGGTCTTTTCGAGATGCTGGGGATTCGTTACGTCGGGGCAGGAGTAGCTGCAAGCGCAATCTGTATGGACAAAGATCTGATGAAACGCTCGCTGACCGCAGTCGGATTGCCTGTAGTTGATTGGGTGGCTTTTTCAAAGACTGAGTGGCTAGCGAATCGACAGGGGTTAGAAGCTGGTATTGCGCAGCTTGGCTATCCAGTGTTTGTTAAACCAGCACGGGGCGGGTCGAGCGTGGGAATCTCCCGAGTCGCCGACCTGGAACAACTCGTTAGCGCTATTGAACTTGCCCAGTCGCACGACCCGAAGGTGATTGTAGAGAAGGGCTTGGTGGGCGCACGCGAGATTGAGATTGCTGTGCTTTCTGGGCGCGGCGATGCTCCAGCAAGAACCACCCTTCCCGGCGAGATCATTCTCAGTGACAGCGAATCTTTCTACGATTATCAGACGAAATATCTCGCTCCACAGCAGGCGACACTTGTGATTCCTGCCGAGCTTTCCCAAGATATTTCTGATGGACTGCGCGAGCTAGCCGCGAGAAGTTTCACAAAGTTGGGAGTCGAAGGTCTTGCCAGAGTTGATCTGCTAATCGCCGAAGACGGCCAAGCCTATGTGAACGAACTGAACACAATGCCTGGTTTTACCTACATTTCGATGTTCCCCAGCCTTTGGGGACATATGGGTATCTCCTACCCCGAGCTTGTGACAGAATTGATCGAGTTGGCGACCGAGCGTCCGCTCGGTCTGCGGTGATTAGTTCTTCAGTACCATTACGTGCAACGCGCCGGTTGGTCGAGACCCCCGGTTAGCTGGTGTTCGCGTTGGTGACGATAACCGAGACATTGTGGCCACCAAAACCGAAGGAATTGTTTACCGCAGCTAAATCTCCGCTAGGGAGCTCCCGAACGCAAGTGGCGATGTCGATGGGCAAGTCGGATTCGGGGTCGTCAAGATTGATGGTGGGCGGCACCTTGCGATCTCGCAGTGCGAGAATACATGCCATGGTTTCCAGACAGCCACCGCCGCCAAGCAGATGGCCGGTCATTGACTTGGTTGAAGTGACGACGACACCATCTGTAGCAGCGCCCAACCCGTTCCGGATTGAATGAGCTTCAGTGATGTCGCCTTGCGGGGTGGAGGTGCCGTGAGCGTTGACATGATTTAGGGCGGATGCCTCAAGATCGGCGTCGGCGAGAGCTTTAATAATGGCTTTCGTCTGACCTTCTCCGGAAGGGTCGGGCTGCACGATGTCATGCGAATCGGAAGTGATGCCCGAGCCAGCTAAAGTACCGTAGATTTTGGCTCCCCTGGCTTGAGCGTGTTCTAAGGTTTCGATGATCAAGACGGCTGACCCTTCGGCCATAACGAAGCCATCCCTACCGCGATCCCACGGGCGGGAAGCGCGCTCAGGTTCATCATTACGTTTACTCAACGCCTGCATCTGGGCAAACGCGGCAATGGGAAGTGGGTGGATAGTCGACTCAGTTCCGCCAACGACAGCGACGTCAGCACGTCTTTGCCGCAACTGATCTAACGCTAGCGAGATGGCCTCATTGCTGGAAGCACATGCAGACACCGGGGCGTGAACCCCAGCTTTCGCACCTATAGCAAGACCCACATTT